>DASYRE010000025.1 GCA_036004685.1 Candidatus Polarisedimenticolia bacterium
CTTTCCGAGGCCGCAGTGAAAGGGCCCATACGACTGTTTACTAAAAACACAGGTCCCTGCAAAGTCGAAAACGACGTATAGGGACTGACGCCTGCCCAATGCCGGAAGGTTAAAGCAAGGGGTCATCGGGAGCAATCCCGAGAAGCTCTGAACTGAAGCCCCGGTGAATGGCGGCCGTAACTATAACGGTCCTAAGGTAGCGAAATTCCTTGTCGGGTAAGTTCCGACCTGCACGAATGGCGTAACGAGATGGGCGCTGTCTCGACGAGGGGCTCAGCGAATCTGTAGCACCGGTGAAGATGCCGGTTACCCGCAACTAGACGGAAAGACCCCGTGCACCTTTACTATAGCCTAGCAGTGAATTTTGGTGCTGTATGTGTAGGATAGGTGGGAGGCTTTGAAGCGTGGGCGTCAGCCTGCGTGGAGCCAACGGTGAAATACCACCCTTACGGCTCTGAGATTCTAACCCAGGACCGTCATCCGGTTCGGGGACACTGTTAGGTGGGTAGTTTGACTGGGGCGGTCGCCTCCTAAACTGTAACGGAGGCGCCCGAAGGTTCCCTCAGGCTGTTTGGAAATCAGCCGTAGAGTGCAAAGGCACAAGGGAGCTTGACTGCGAGACCTACAAGTCGAGCAGGTGCGAAAGCAGGGCTTAGTGATCCGGCGGTCCCGCATGGAAGGGCCGTCGCTCAACGGATAAAAGGTACGCCGGGGATAACAGGCTTATCCTCCCCAAGAGTTCACATCGACGGGAGGGTTTGGCACCTCGATGTCGGCTCATCGCATCCTGGAGCTGAAGCAGGTTCCAAGGGTTGGGCTGTTCGCCCATTAAAGCGGTACGTGAGCTGGGTTTAGAACGTCGTGAGACAGTTCGGTCCCTATCTGTTGTGGGCG
Organism: Candidatus Polarisedimenticolia bacterium; assembly: GCA_036004685.1. Lineage (NCBI taxonomy): Bacteria > Pseudomonadati > Acidobacteriota > Candidatus Polarisedimenticolia > Candidatus Polarisedimenticolia bacterium. The sequence continues at coordinate 895 of DASYRE010000025.1, forward strand.
TAGGATACTTGAGAGGATCTATCCCTAGTACGAGAGGACCGGGATGGACGGACCTCTAGTGTACCAGTTGTCCCGCCAGGGGCACCGCTGGGTAGCTATGTTCGGAAAGGATAAGCGCTGAAGGCATCTAAGCGCGAAGCCCCCCTCAAGATGAGGTATCCCTTCCACCTTCGGGTGGACTCAAGACCCCTTGTAGACCACGAGGTTGATAGGCCAGAGGTGTAAGTGGGGTAACTCACTGAGCTGACTGGTACTAATCGGTCGTGAGGCTTGACCATAAAACTCTAGACCCGCCGTAGCTCTTCCCGCATTCGCGCCCAGATTCTCCTCCCGACGCTGTCGTTCTGCAGCAGAGCCCGGCGTTTCCAGGTTGACTGGGAGGAACTCTGTGCGTACGCTTTCAAGGAAGGTTTCAATTGTCAGGGCGAACCGAGGTGAGCATGCGGTTTCCATCAGCCTTAGTGGCGGGCGGGGTCATCGTGACGGTCCTTTCGGGAACGCCTCTCAGGGCTGAGGACACGCGCAAGAAGTGGCAGTTCGGAGGCGGCTTCTCCTACTGGTCGACGGATGACAATATCCGCAGCAACGCTACGACGGCGTTCGCTCCGATCGACGCCAGCCAAGCCCAGAATCTTCCGTCAATCCGTTTCTCGGACCCCAGGCCTGATGCCAACGAGCTCAACGAGCCGACCATTCAAGACAACTTCAAGCTCGACTTCCAGTCGAGCTTCGGAATAACTCGCTGGGTGGCCCTTCAGCTGGATATGAGCTATTTCAGGGGGGACGTGGGGAACATCGAGTTCTACTCGGAGGACACCACGGTTCCGGTAGACCTCTTTGCCCAGGCTCCGGATGATAACCTTCCGCCGAACGAACGCACCCAGCCTCGGAATCCTCTCGATCCGACGACATCGATTTGTGCTCCGGTCCAAAGCGGAATCCCCGCGCCCCCCGGAACGAAACGTTGCTACGTGATGAGCCCGCAGGCGTCAAGCACGGTGCGGCGCAACGGGTTCCTTCCGGTAGGGCAGATCACGGAGATTCCAGTAAGTATCTCCGGGCTGGTCAGGTTCCGGCCCGAGAGTCCCTTCGATCCCTATGTCGGTGCCGGGGTGGGTTACATCTTTACGAGCCTCGACACGAGCAAGAGCCGGATTGGGACTCCACTCGTACTGACCTCCTCGAACAGCGCCGGCAGCAACAGGATTTTTACCATGAACGGATTCGATGATGTCAGCGATTTCACCAACGGCCTGGTGGTCCAGGCGATTCAATCCGGGGCTCGGGGCGTACTGAGCTACCCCTGTCATCAGACTTTCAATCCGAACGGCTGTATCGCCGATCCGAATCGGCCGGCTGGAGGAACACCGCTCACGGCACTAAGCGCTTCGGTAGATGACGGAATGGAGTACCATCTGACGGGGGGAGTGGACTATTATTTCTCCGATCGTTGGTCCATCTATATCGATGCCCGGTACGTCTGGGCGCAAAGCAAAGTTAAGGTGCGAATCAATAATGAAGAGCAGGTGCTCACGAACTACCAGGATTACGGATGTGTGAATGGAGCTCCCACCTGCCGCGCCGTTTCCGGAGTGACGGACATTTCGAATGCGATCATCCTTAACCCTACGGTCGACGAGGCCAACGATATCATCCTCATTCAGGGAGGCGACATCCGGCTCGGCGGATTCTCCATAGGAGTAGGCGCAAAAGTCACTTTCTAAAAAATCAGGCTTTCCCGGTGATTCTAGCGGAGGGGCCACACCCGTTCCCATTCCGAACACGGAAGTTAAGCCCTCCAGCGCCGATGGTACTGCACGGGCAACTGTGTGGAAGAGTAGGCCGTTGCCGGGGAGTTAATTAGGCTCGCATGGTACTCATGCGAGCCTTTTTTTTTGACTCCGTCAAGCCGTGCAATGAAGGTCATTTCGAGCCAGCCTTCAAAGGCGGGGATCAACTTCTATGTTATCATACGCCCAAGATCGAGGAGCCTGGGGAGGAACTGATGTCCGGCCATTCCAAGTGGAGCAAGATCAAGCACGTCAAGGGCGCTCAAGACGCGAAACGGGGAAAGATCTTCACGAAGCTGATCAAGGAGATCACCGTTTCCGCAAGACTTGGAGGGGGAGATCCGGGCGGAAATCCGCGGCTGCGGACCGCGATCGAAGCGGCGCGGGCGGCGAACATGCCCAGCGACAACATCAAGCGGGCCGTCCAGAAGGGGACCGGCGAACTTCCCGGGCAGCAATACGAGGAGATCGCCTACGAAGGCTACGGTCCGGGGGGCGTGGCCATCTATGTCCAGGCGATGACCGACAACAGGAACCGCACCCTTCCCGAGATCAGGCACCTGTTCGCGAAATTCGGCGGCAATCTGGGTGAGCAGAATTCGGTGGCCTGGATGTTCGAAGCGAGGGGATACCTCGTCGTCGACAAGGGTCCCCTGTCGGAAGACGAGCTCATGGAGACGGTGCTCGAGGCGGGAGGGGAGGATCTCCGGGATGACGGCGAGAGCTATGAGGTTTTCACCGCGCCGGAATCCTATCAGCGAGTCCGCGAAGCCCTGGAGAAGAAGGGCCTTCCGATTGCCACCGGCGAGGTGGCCATGATCCCGAAGAACCGGATACGGGTCGAGGGTAAGAAGGCGCAGAACCTCCTGAACATGATGGAAGCCCTCGAGGATCACGACGACGTCCAGCACGCCTATGCCAACTTCGACATTCCGGACGAAGAGCTCGATCGAAGGGCGTCCTGAACCAAGAGACGTCTTTCGCATCCTGGGAATCGATCCCGGCTCTCATTCCACCGGTTATGGCCTGCTCGAGGAGAGCGGGGGACGGCTGCGTGAGATAGAGTCCGGAGCCATCCGCCCGGGCCGGGACAAGCAGTTTCTGCATCGCCTCTCCGACATTCACGACGCCCTTTCAGAGTTGGTGATACGGTTCAGACCCGACGCCGTTGCGGTCGAGAATCCGTTCCTGGCGCGTAACGTGCGCAGCGCCATGCAGCTCGGTGAGGCGCGAGCGGCGGCGCTGCTGCCAGCCGTCAGGGCGGGAATTCCGGTCTTCGAGTATGCCCCGCGCCACGTGAAGGCGGCGGTGGTCGGGCACGGCGGTGCCGAGAAGGCCCAGGTCGCACGCATGGTCGGGCTCTTGCTGGGCCTGTCCGCTTTGCCCATGCCCCTGGATGCCACCGATGCGCTGGCAGTCGCCATCTGTCATGCCAACCGCTCGTCGGGACTGAGACGTCTGCAAAAACTCACATGACCTCTCCGGCCCCGCGGCGGCTCGTCCTGATCGCCCTCCTTGTCCTCCTCATCGCGGCCGTCTTCGTCAGAATCGTTCCTGCCAAGCGGATCTCCGTGCTGCAGAATCGCGTGGGCCGATCCAACCCTCTCCTCCTTTCCAAGGGAGTTCACTGGCGAATTCCCGGGTGGGAGGCCATCTACGTCTATTCCGCGGAACCTCTGACCCTACGAGGCGAGATCCCGGCGATCAGCAAGGATCGAATCAAGGTCGCCGTTCCCTTCGAGTTTCGGGTCCGTCTCGACGACGGCATCGTTCTGAAGGCCCACCGTGAGCGCGCCGCAGGCGAAGATGCTCCCGGCTGGATTCGCAGGCAGGCGGAGGGCTTCATCGTCCGGATTGCGAAGCGCACTCCGGCCTACCAGCTGTGGAGGGAGAATCTTCCGTCCCAGCAGAGGAGCATCCTGAGCGAGGACCTGAAGCCTCTGGGTCTCGTGGAAGACAGTCTTAGAGTGGGTTCCGGCAAGACCGATCCCAAGATCCTGGCCTCCTATGGCACGGAGAAGCTCGCGGCAATGAGAAGGAACACCGGAGCTAAGATCGCCGTCATCGGTCTGGACGGCGCCGACTGGGATTTCGCCCTCCCCATGATCCGAAAAGGCGAGCTTCCCAACCTCGCCCGCTTGAGGAAGGAGGGAGCGTACGGAGAGATTCGAACCAACAATCCTCCGCTCTCCCCGCTTCTCTGGACGACGATCGCCACCGGGAAATCGCCCGACGTCCATGGAATCAATGACTTCCTGGTGCTCGATGCGAAGACGCGGCGCATGGTCCCGATCTCCAGCGAGTTTCGCAAGGTCAAGGCGGCCTGGAACATCGCCTCGGACGCCGGACTCACGACGGAGTTCGTCGCTTGGTGGGCTACCTGGCCTGCCGAGCCCGTCCGCGGGATCATGGTCTCCGATCGCGTCTCCTACTCTCTCTTCAGCTTCGTCTCGGGGATGAGCTTGAGCGGGAAGGAGACCTTTCCGGAAGGCTATTTCAAGGAGATTCAACCCTTCCTGAAGAGCGAAGCGGCCGTCACGCTGGACGACATCTCGGGCATGGTGCACGTGACGCCGGCGGAACTGGCGGCGGCGCGGACGCCGGAGGCGCGGCGAGGCGCGAAGGGAGAGGATCTGGAGTCTCTCGCCACGCTGATCCGAGTGGTGGCCAGCACCGAGAACTACTCCCGCATCGCGCAGGATCTCCTGCGCCGCAAGCAACCCGATCTCTTCGCCGTCTACTTCCAGGGAATCGACGAGGTGAGCCATCGATTCGCCCATCTGGAGCCGCCCCGAATGCCCGGGGTCCCGGCCGAGCGCTATGCGAAGTACTCCCAGGCGGTCGCCGGCTTTTACCGCTTTCAGGACCGGATTCTGGGAGAGGTGCTCCGCCTGATTTCTAGGGACACGACGCTCATCCTGCTCTCGGACCATGGATTCGATTCGGGAGAATCGCGCCCGAAGGATTTTCCTCCGTTCATCGAGGGCCAGCCCGGACTCTGGCATGCTCCTTTCGGCATGCTCGTTCTACACGGCGCCCACGTGAAGCCAGGCCCGCTTCCGACGTCGAGCCTCTACGACGTGCTGCCCACGATTCTGGATTTGCTGGGCCTTCCACCCGCCGAGGACCTTCCCGGCAGGAGCCTGCGCGTTGGCCTTGATCCCGGTTTCGTGGGAGGAGGCGCCCTGCCCAGAATCTCGTCCTATGAAGCCTACGGGGACCCGCTGCGACCCGCCCGGGAAGGGGAGAGCGAAGCATCCGGCGCCGCCGGAAGCGAGGCGATCGTCGAGACTCTTCGTTCGCTCGGATACGTCGGAGCGCCGCCGGAGCCCAAAGACTCCGGCAAGCCGGGCGCGTCGGGCGCCGTCAACGCCGCGACCACGGCCCTCTATCACGCCAATCTGGCCTCGATCCTGGCCGCCAAGGGGGACCTCAAGGGGGCCGAGGCCGAGCACCGCCTGGCGCTGCAGAGCAACCCCGACACCGTCTCGGCGCTCCTGGGACTGGCCCGGATCGAAGAGATGAAGGGCCATCCCGACCAGGCGCTCGCTCTTCTCCAGCGCATCGTGTCCCGCGGCCTGAAATACGAGCCGCACGTGCTCCTGCGAATCGCCGAGCTGTTTCACAAGTCAGGACGCGACGAGGACGGTCTCGCCTATTTCGACCGCATAGCCGGCACGGGAAAGAACGAAGCGATGATTTCAACGGCCCGTGGGGTGTTATACTCGCGCTCGAATCAGCCCCAGAAGGCGGAGGACGCCTTCCGGCGCGCTCTGGCCGAGGAGCCTCTGTCCCTTTCCCCGATGGAAGAGCTCTTCGTGCTTTACGATCAACAAGGGAGGGTCCCCGAGCTGATTCCCGAGCTCCAGGCGGCCATCCGCCGCGAAGAAGGCTCTTTCATGCACCATAACTGGCTGGGACTCGCCTACCGGCGGCAGGGCGATCTCGGTCGCGCCGAAGAAGAGCTCCGACGCGCCATCGAGCTGGGGCCGGACCAAGTGGGGCCAGCTGCCAACCTCGGAAGCATCTATCTCCAGGACGGCCGGGTAGATGAGGCGGCCAAGCTCCTCGAAAAGGCGCTGGGAAGAGATGCGGCCAGCGCCGAAGTTCGGACCAACCTGATCGTCGCCCTCGGCCGGCTCGGACAGGTGGACAAGGCGCGCGATCTCTTCGAGGAGGGGATTCGCATCACCCGGCGCCCTTCCCTCTACAACGCCATGGCTTTTGCCTATCAGATCAACGGGCGGCCGAAGGACGCGGCCGGCCTTCTCAAGGTCTCTCTCAAGATGGACCCGCACCAGGCCGATGCTCTCCGGCTTCTCCGGCAGGCGGAACCCGCGGCGCCGGTTCAGCCGCGCTAGGAGGCCAGCCTTGATCGCCCGGCTCTCCGGCACCCTGCATGAAAAGACGCCCGAGCGGGTGATCCTCGACGTTCAAGGCGTCGGCTACGATGTCAGAGTCCCGCTTTCGACCTACGGCTCCCTGCCGGCCATCGGAGCGGAAGTCCGACTGCTGGTGCACACCCATGTCCGCGAGGACGCGATCGCGCTCTACGGATTCGCCACCTCTCGGGAGCGGTACCTCTTCGAGAAGATGATCGGGGTCAGTGGCGTCGGCCCCCGTCTCGCCATCGCCCTCCTCTCCGGGCTCGCGCCCGAAGATCTGCAGGAAGCGATTCGGGGAGGAGAGGTCGCCCGATTGTGCAAAGTCCCCGGCGTGGGGCGGAAGACCGCGGAGCGACTGGTGGTGGACTTGCGCGACAAGATGGAGAACACGGACACCAAGGAGAGGGGGGGCGGCAAGCGAACCGAGGCGGTGGAGGGGCCGAGCGCCCTCGCCGCGGACGTGCTTTCGGCCTTGGTGAACCTCGGGTATCCGGCGCGGGACGCGGAGCGGGCCGTCTCCGATGCCCGCCGATCGCTGGAACCTGTGGAGTCTTCCGGCGTGAAGACCGTCACCTTCGAGCGACTGCTGCGCGACGCCCTCCGGACCGTGTCGGCATCGAGGTAGCGGACCGGATCAAGCAGCACGGGCGCGCGGGCCGCCTTTGCCGGCCGTTTGCCGGGTGAAAGGACAATGGTGCCTTCGGGAGACGATCGGAGAATCCTCTCGGGCGCGAGCCGGGACGAAGATCGGGATCTGGATCGAACGCTGCGCCCCCGGACGATGGAAGAGTACATCGGCCAGGAGCGGATGAAGCAGAACCTGCGCGTCTTCATCCAGGCCGCGCTGGAGCGGGGAGAGGCGCTGGATCACATTCTCCTGTACGGGCCTCCGGGGCTGGGCAAGACGACGATCGCGCACGTAATCGCCCACGAAGTGGGGATGCCCATTAAGGCCACGTCCGGACCAGCCATCGAGAAGGCCGGGGACCTGGTCGCGCTGCTGACCAACCTGGAGGAGAGGGGAATCCTGTTCATCGACGAGATCCATCGCCTGAGTCCCACGCTGGAGGAGGTCCTCTATCAGGCGATGGAGGACTATAAGCTGGACATCACGATCGGCCAGGGCGTCGGGGCGCGGGTCGTGAAGATCGATCTTCCTCCCTTTACGCTCCTCGGGGCTTCCACGCGCATTGGGCTGCTCACCGCTCCCCTGAGGGATCGATTCGGAATCGTCCACCACCTTCACTTCTACGGCCAGGAAGATCTCACTCGAATCATCCGGCGGGCCTCCCGGATTCTGGCGGTGGACATCGACGATCCGGGGGCGGAGGAGATTGGCCGGCGCGCGCGCGGCACCCCCCGGGTGGCCAACCGGCTGCTGCGACGGGTCCGCGATTTCGTCCAAGTCAAGGCGGACGGCCGCATCACGGGAGAGACCGCCGAAAAGTACCTCGAACGTCTCGAGGTCGACCGTTACGGCCTGGACGAGGTCGACCGGAGGCTGCTCCTGACGATCCACCAGAAGTTCGACGGAGGGCCGGTGGGACTGAATACCCTGGCAGCGTCCATCGGCGAGGAGCGCGACACCATCGAGGAAATCTACGAGCCCTACCTGCTGCAGATCGGTTTCATCGACCGGACCGCGCGGGGCAGGCGAATCACGCGCCTTGCCTGCCAGCACCTGAAGCTATCCGAATCCCCGGCCCGGAAGGTCGCTCCCCAACCGCCTCTCTTCTGAGCCGGCCGGCCACCTCTCAAAGCCCACTGTGACTCCTGCATGTAGCGCGCGGCGGAGCCGGCCCCCAGGTTGTTCCGGGCGCGGGCGGCCAGCGGTTCGTTGGCCCCTCCTTTCCTGATTCGCCGGTCGCGACGATCGTCTCAACGATTCCGGTTCCTGACTCGGGCGCAGACCCCCATCGTGCTTCTGGGGAGGCGCCTCCTCCCCCTCCTTGGCATCGCGTTGCTCCGGCAGCCGAGCACTCCTGCGGCCTGGCCAGCAGTCTGCTCATCACGGCCCTGCCTGGCGCGCTTCAGAGGCGAGATCATTTCCTCCAGGTGTGTCTCCGAGGCGTCTGCCGCTGGGCGTCGCCGATTCGGAGCAGGGTGCCGGATCGTGCCGATGTCGCGGGAGCTTGGAGAAGGCTCGAAGCTCGCCGGCATTCCGGACCTAGGATTTTGAGCAAAAAAAAGCGGGGCCCGGAGGCCCCGCTTGAGTGCCCTATCTGTCTAAGTTACGGGCAGCTAGGTGTGGTGGAACGCGTCCCGTTGGCACTGCTGCAAACGCCCCTTGACGTGTTGTTGCAGGTCTCGCCTCCGGGGCAGTCGGCAGTAACGTCGCAGCGGGTGGCCGTGGTAATCGAGCAACTCAGGCAGCTGCTCTTCACACCGGCCCCTCCTGATCCACCGCAATGGTCGGTCGGACTCAAGCTGCAGGATTCGGTCCTGGCTTGACCGTAGGTGGCGAATACCTTCGTCACTCCCGCGGGAGTCGTGAAGATGTTCCCCAGGTAGTAGTACAAGTTGGCCGACAGCGGGTTGCTGGCGCTGTCGTCCAGACTGATCTGGCTGGGCGTCGGCGGGTTGCAAGCGTGCTGCACCGCGTCGATGTCGCAGGAGCTGACCCCGGCCAGTCCGTTCGTCGTGAACGACGCGACGTTGCTGAACCCGGCCGCGGGAGTGCAACCGGAGACGGTGCAGGTTCCGGTGAGGCCACCATCGGTGCCGCCGGCCACCAGCCCGTTGCCGACGCCAAGAGCCGCGGTCCTGACGAAGGCATGACCGTACACCGGGCGCGGCATCGAAAGGTGCGGAGGCGTGCCCGGTCCGTTGAGCAGGTAGTTGGAGATGGTGACTGCCGCTGGCGCAGGCACCGAGCACGTGCCGCCGCCGAGGCACTGGGCGGCCGCGGTGCAAGCCGTACCCGGATTGGTGCCACCGGCGCAGGTGACCGCGCCGAAGAGCCCACCCGAGAGACTCGGCTCGGTGGCGGCCGGAGGCGGTCCGGCGTAGACGTTGCACCCACCTGCGACCGCACCGACCGGCGGACCGACCGGAGCGGTTGTGCAGGAGAAGTCGGAGCTGCAGCGGACCTCGACCTGATAGAGGTCGCCAGCGTTGTTCGTACTGGTAGAGGTGGTGGCCGTGTTTCCGAGCTTCAGGTTGCCGGAGGTGGACCAGTCTTGGAGAACGGTCGTTCCTCCCCCGTCGACCTTGGAGAAGCGGAACTGCGCCACGCCGTCGGCGCACCCTCCGGGGTTCGCCGTCTGCGAAGCGTCGAGGAGGAGAGACTCGCCGACCACGATGACGCCGTCCCCGTCCGCGTCATTGATGCGGAAGTCGACGGTGAAGCCGTTCGTGCCGAGGGCCTCGTTGCACTTGGCAGCCGCGGTCGCCGGACACTGGCTGGTGAGCGGGATCGAGGTAGTTTCGACCGCCGGAGCGATCGGCGTGGTGACGGCGCCGGTAATCTGGATCGAGTCGATCCACCAGCCGTCGTCGCGCGTCCCGATGTCGAACGGATTAGCGGCTCCGGGCGGCTCGAGATAGGAATCCCAGCCGTTGCCGAAGTCCCAGCCCTGGCCGACCCAGCGGAACTTGACGCGCTGTCCGAGGAACAAGCCGAGGTTGAACTTGCTCTGGACCCAGATACCCTCACCGATGCTGCCGAGAGATCCCGGACCCTGGGCATTGAAGAACGAGAAGACGTTCGTCCCCAGGACGTTTCCGGAGTGCGACCAGACGCCGTCGGGGAAGCACATCGTCTCCCCGAAGGAGCCGGGGACGTTCGCGTTGGCCGCGTCGGTCGGGGTGAATTCGCAGTAACCGAACCAGGACCAGACCTGGGTCGTGTGGTCGTAGACGTTCTGGAACGGAATCAACTTCTGCCAGCGGCCGAAGTTGTCTCCCGCACCCGGATCCTGATCCACCGAGATTTGAACGTCCGCGTGGTCTCCCGACTGGTCGACCTGGAAGTTGATCGCGTTGTCGTCCGCGAAGTCGGCGATGTGCCAGAAGGACATGAACAGGTCGCCGATGGTCGCGTTCGGCAGGATCGTCAGGTTGATCGGGTTCGTGTCGAAAGCCTCGATTTCGCGAAGAGGCGTGGTGTCGAATTTCCTCTCCGCGGCATCGGTGTGACGGCCCCAGTGCGCCGACTTGGTGCCGTGGAACGCCTTCTCCGCCGGAATCGGCCCGGTGGTGCTGTCGAAGTGCCAGTCGGTGTCGAAGTCAGGGTCGATCTGACAGCCCTGAGGACCGGTGCGGCCGCCGATCTCCATGAACCCGAAGCAGGCCTGACCCACCATCGAGGTGTTGGAGTCCGCGGCGGCATTCCTCTCGATGAACCCGAAGGTGGAGCTGAAATCGTTGTTCTGGCTGATTCCGCCCGTACCGGTCGGGCTCGGCCCCTGGATCTCGAAGTCCTCGTAGATCAGGCCGGGCTTGCAGGAGGTTGGGACGTTGCCGCAGTTCGCGTCGGAGGCGCAGGCGGCGCCCGCGAAGCTCGGAGCGAGATCAGCGTCGCAGCGGGAGGCCGTCGGTGTGACCGTGGCTCCCGTCGGAACGTCGATGTCCTCCAGGAAGGCGACGGGGATCGGCACGGTCGTGCCGCCCACCTCGTTGGAGTTCATCGTCAGGGTCAGGTTGCCGCGGGCGGGAAGCGTCCCGGTGTTGGTGGTCGTGGTCGAGGCGATGACCACCTCGAAGAACTTTCCGTCGGTCGGCTGGGCGGCATCGTCGACCGGGGTCAACGTGCGCGTATCCAGCGTCGTGCCGTTCGGGAAGCTCGCGATGGTGATCGCGGCATCGAGGATGCACGCGATGTCGGGATCGCCCGTGGAGAGCGAGAGGTTGATGCCGGTCAGGTTGATCCCGGTGATGTTCTGGAGCACCAGGCCCAGCCGGACCCTCTCACCCGGGTCGCCGAACGCATCGCCGTCACCGCAGGCATTGGCCACGTCGGCGCAGGTGGCGCCGCCGGCGCACGTCGCTCCAAGCGTGGTGCACGCCTTGCCGACGTTGGGCCCGGACAGGCAAGCGCGAACCGCCGGATTGGCGCTGGGGCAGGCCCCGAGCTCGGCCCGGTCGCGGACGAGCGGCGAGAGAACGACGAGCTCCGCCAGAGGAACGTTCTTGCAGGTCGCGGCCATCGCGAAGAACGGACCGTTGGCCACGTCGTCGGGAATGCCGTCGCGGTTCTCGTCGAAGTGCCCGACGGGGTCGCAGGCGTTGCCGATGAGGTTGAAGTTGTCATCGGACTGCACCGGCGGGTCGGAGCCGGGCAGGATCGTCTGGTTGTAGGTGACGGCGCAGTTGTCCTGGTTGTCCTGGACGAGGTCGCCGTCGGCGTCGTCGTTGGTCCCCGAGCAGACCCGGCTGACGGTGCAGGTGCCCGGAGAGACGCAGTTCGAGTTGACGAAGCACCGCTTGGTGGCATCGTTGGAACAGGTGCCCAGGCAGTCGCCGTCGCAGGCATCGCCCAGACCGTCGCCGTCGGCGTCGGCCTGGCCGCTGTTCGGCGTCAAGTCGCAGTTGTCGGTCTCGTCGCACACCGCGTCGCCGTCATAGTTGTCGGGACCGACGACATTCGGAGTGCAGCCGCTCGGCGGATCGTCGTCGCAGGCCTCTCCGTGTCCGCCGCCGCCCAGGACTTGTCCGGCCACGCAGGTTCCTCCGACGCACGCCGCCAGAGGACCACCGTGGGTGCTACAGGGAATCGTGGCGTCGTTGGTGCAGTGCCCCTCATCCGGAACATCCGGACAGAGGTCGGTGGCGTTGATCAGGCCGTCGTTGTCGACGTCGTCGTTGTCGCAGACATCCCCGACGCCGTCCAGATCGCCGTCGGCCTGGCTCGGGTTGTAGATGAAGGGGCAGTTGTCGCAGCCGAAGTAGGTGCCCCCCACCACGGTGCCGCCGACTTTGTCCCCGTCGTCATCAACCTGAAGGGGGTTGTAGACGGTGGGGCAGTTGTCGGAGGGGCCGGCGGGCGCGGTGCAGACGTCGTCGATGGACCCGGTGGCGGGGTTGAAGCCGCAAATGCCATCCAGTCCGTTGCAGGTGGTGATGTCATCCGAGCTTCCGGGGATGCCGTCGCGACCGGCGCAGGACGGCACGCCGTCACCGTCCAGGTTCGCAAAGCTCGACTGGCCGGCGATGTGGTTCTGGTTGGAGTCGCACTGGCTGTCCTCGTAGGCGACGAAGACGTTGGTCTCGGTTCCGGGAACCGTGAAGACGACGCCCGGGGAGTTGAACACCCCGGACACCTGGATCTGGCCGGTAAAGACACCCGCGGTCGCCGATTCGGCGAGGCTGATGGTTTCACCAGGGAAGGGATCGGAGTTCGACCAGACCTTGACCTGGATGGTGTCGTTGCTTCCACCCGCGGTCCCCGCGATGCAGGGAGAAGCGGCGCCCGCGCCGTAGCGGGAGTCGTTCACCGTGACCCTGAGGGTCTCGTTGCAGTCGTACAGGTTGGTCCTGTCCACCGAAAGGGTGGCGCACTTGCAACCGGCGGCGATTTCGCCGGCACCGATGCCGATGCGGCTGCAGGAGGGGGTCGCCTCGGCAGCCGGATGGACCTCGTCCCACTCGAAGACGACGTCGTCGACCGACACGCCGAAGTCGCCGTCCGACGCGCTGGGGATGATCGGATTCTGCTCCACGTACAGGAACGCGAGGCCGATCTGGAACCGGTTGCCCGCGTCGCCGGGCGTGAAGAACTGCAGGCCGTTGTCCTCGTAGTCCACCGAATCGAACTCCAGCCCTCGGCTGGGGCCGGCCACGGTGTCCTCACCCACGTGCGGCTCGGCGGCACCGGCCGGACAGCTGCCGGCACCTCCCTGGCAGGGGCCGGGGAAAGGCCGCAGGTTCGTGGGGGCGGTGGGGATGATCGGCTTGATGGCGTAGTAGTCGTTGCCGCTGGCGTTGTCGAAGCCGGTGAAGCCGGTCTCGTCGCCCGTCAGGGTGGGGGTCCCGGCGGAAAGCGATCCGTCGGGGTCGGTCCGGGGACCGAACGTCACCTGGTTGTAGTAGAACACGGTGTAGTGGGGATCGATCGGTCCGGTTTGGGTCGCGATGTAGTACTGCGTTCCGTCACCGCGAGGGCCGTTGCCAGGCCGGACGATCGCCTTCGGCACGTCGTGATCGATGTCGTTGTCGACGTCGATGTACAGCGTCGGCTCGTTGTAGTAGAACTGGATCGACTCGTTGAAGCCGAGGCGCTGGAACTCGACGGTGAACGGGTTGCCGTTCGCGTCGGTCCCCTGGTTGACCTTCTCGATCACGGGACTGATGAAGTAGTCGAGGAGGAATTCGGCGCGCCGGCCCGTCAAGTCGTTGAACGCCAGGCCGTAGTTGCCGCACTCCGGGTTGTCCGCGCCGCCGTTGCAGGGACCGTTGGCGCCGCAGTCGCTATTCAGGTAGCAGGCCGCGCCGCCGACGGCACAGGTACCCGTCACGCCGCTTCCAGTGTGCCACACGCCGCCCACGAAGGCGCCGGCGGGAATCGCCACGCAGCCGCCGCCGAGACCGTTGTCGAAGCCCGGCGTGCCGTTGGCCTGGACGCAGTTCGACTTGGACTGGGTCTGGAACCCGCAAGTGCCGTTCTGCACGTAGTGCCAGACCGGCAGAGTCGCCGCCGAGGCGCCGATGTTGCTGGCGGCGTCGCGCTGCGTGTACCAGCCGCCGTTGTTGGCATCGAAGTTCCACGGAATCAGGTCGGTGCCGGCGGGGTTCGTGTCGGTCAGGACATGCCGGTCGACGATGCCGTTGCTGTCGCCGGTGCTGTTGAAGATCCCGAGCGCCGGATACGCCTCGTCGGCCGCCACGCAGCCCGAGGGGTTCCCGGCGCCGATGCAGATCACGTTGGTGATGGCGCCGTTGTTCCCGGGCTTGCCGGCCAGCGGGGTGAACATGCTGGAGAACGTGACCGTCTCATCCAGCAGCCCGAGCGTCAGGCCGGGGCGGTCGTTCGGCTCGATGACCAGCGAGCGGTTGATGTCGCGCTGGATCGAGCCGCTGCCGTTCGGGAAGTCGGTCGAGTAGTGCAGGCTCGCCCGGTCCGAACCCAGCGCATGCTGGAAGTTGAAGACCTGGCGGCCCAGGACCGTGCCGTTGCTCGTATTGGCCAGGGTCAGACGCAGGAAGAGCTGACCCGACACCGCCACGTCGTTGACTTTGATCGAGAAGGTGACCGCCTCCGGCTGTCCTTGAGGCAGACGCCCGATGTTCTTGGGCGAATCGAGGATCGACAGCGGCGCCGGGGTGCCGCAGCTGTTGTTCGCTCCGAAAGGCACCGCGCAAGCCAACAGCGTGGCGGTGACGTCGGTGTACTCGTCGAGCCGCGAGTTGTTGACCACGGCCACCGAATAGGTCACCAGCTCGTTGCGGTCGAAGAACTGGTCGGTGTCGCAGCCGCCGAACAGCAGGTCGGTCTTGTTGCGCTGTCCCGGGATCACGAAGATGCCGCCCAGGAAGTTGGGCTCGCAATCCATCGGGGCCCGTCCGAACGCGGTCCGCGAGCCGCCGGTCGCGTCGACGTAGGTCACCTCGACAGTGTAGCCGGTGTCGCCCTCGATGACGCCGTTGCCGGGGGTCCCGACCGCGGGGGAGCCGCTGCCGAGCCGCACGGCCACGGGAATCGAGGAGAAGACGTGGCTGGCGCCGTTGAACTTGAGGTTCGCCTCGGTGTCGACGAGGGCGCCGGAGGTGTTGTAGACCCGGACGGTCGTCGCCCCGCTGATCTGGAGGGCTGAGGCGTCGGACTCCCAAACGTTCACGGCCGCGTCGTCGGAGCAGCCGTAGCGGATCTTGTCCAGCCGCGCCATCGACTGCGGGAAGCTGGCGAACTGGGGCGCGGTGTTGGTGCCGTCCTTCTCGACGACCAGCGGACCGGCCACGGCCAGCCCGTAGACCTGGCCTCCCTTGTCCAGGAAGGTGTCGCCGTCGGTGTCCTCGCCGGCGTCCAGACGGTTGTTGTTGTTGGCGTCCTCGTTGGCTCCGGTGATCTGGCTGATTTGGCCGGCCACGGCGCCTCCGGCGCCGCGCTTCACCCGCACCGTCCAAACTCCGTCGACGATCTGGTTGTCGGCGGTCCCGGGGTTGGCATCCGGGTTGTCGTGCAGGTGAACGCACTCAATCGCGTTGAAGTGATCGGCCTGATCCGGATCCCCGCCGGCCCGGCCGAGACCCCACTGGCCCACCACCTGGTTGAAGGCGTTGTAGACGTTTCCGTCGTAGACCTTGCCGGTCGGATCGATCAGCTCCAGGTCGAGATCGTTGACCAGCAGATCGCCCGGCGGATCGGGCCACGCGACGCAGGCCCGGATCTGGCCCGCGTTCCCGAGAACCCGGAAGTGATGATCGTGCTGGGTGCTGGCATTGCTGATCGCCGGCTCGGCCGTGGCGGCTCCCCCTCCGTCGGGATCCACGCCGTCCCAGACCACCAGTCCGAGGGCCGGCTTCTCAGGCGTCCCGGCGCTGATGACTGCGAAGTCCTCCGGCACCGTCTCGTTCGGCCAGTTGACGATCGGCAGGACGTGCGACGCCACCGAGCGTCCATACCCTTGCTGATTGTTCCCCAGCACCTGGGGCGAGCCGCTCACCGTCACGAGCGAGGCGCGCGACCGGGCCACCTGGTCGTCGTTAGGATCCAACCCGGCGGTGTTCCCGGCGTTGCCGAGCTGCTCTTCGGAGAAGTCGGCGGAGGCAGCGAGCATGGCCTTGACCGCGGCGCCCGAAACCGCCGAGACCCGGTCCCCCTGGACCCGGTCGCCGGTGGGGTAGAAGCCCTGATGGAAGTAGTCCTCCAGGATGGTGGCGATGCTGGCGATCGACGCGGCGCCGAAGGAGGTGCCGCGGGCCTGCTGGTCGATTTCCGTCTCCACCGGCCCGCCCTGGTTGTTGTCACGGCTGCGGACAGTGTACATGCCCATCGGCACCGGGCCGCCGCCCGTCGGGGCGCGGTCGTTGCCGACGCCCGTGACGATCGGAACGGCGCGCAGGGAGGCCGCGCTGGCGGGACCCTTCGCCGTGAAGTTCTGGGGGTTCTCCTCCTCGTTGAACGGTCCGAACATCGTTCCGGTGTCCTCGCAGGTCGCCCCGGCCGCCACGACGTTCTTGGCGGTGGAAGGCGGCGACGCTTGCAAGGGGCGGAAGATGGGACCCAAGGGGGGGGTAAGGAGCTGTTGCGCGTCGCTCCCCCCGCTCGACTCGCCGTCGAAGAAGTCGCAGATCAGGTCGCGGCCGTTGGTGAGCGAGAAGCCGCGGTTGCCGACCGGGACGAAGACCTGGTACTCGAGGTTGTTGACCAGGTACTTGTCGAGCTCGCTGGATTCGGCCGTGTAGGTTCCGGCCCCGGTGGCCTGTCCGTTGGCGACCCAGTTCGGGATGCCGAAGGCCATGACGTGCAGCCGGGCGCCGGCGGTGTAGGCGGCGTCCATCCGGGCGGTCAGCGAGCCGGGGCTCACGTTGGCGCCCCGCTCGACGATCTCGGCCGCGGTGCACTGCGACGTCAGGGCCGCATCCTGGATCGCCAGGCGCGCGCCGCGGGCCGCGCCGTCGAGGTTCAAAGCGCGCGGCACCGAGGTCTGGGAGACCAGGTGGCTCATCGAGAACTGGAAGCCCAAGGCGCTGGCGTTGCCGGCGATCATCCCGGCGATCACGTTGCCGTGGGTCTGCGCGCCGGAGAGCACGCTGTCGCAGGTCGAGCCGATGGGCACCGTGTCGGCGACCACCAGCTGGTAGGCCGCGATCTTGCGGTGCGTCCCCCCCCCGATCAGGGCGCTGATCTGCGCCTCGGTCAGGGTCGCGGTGCTGTGCGCCAGGGTCGCCGCGTCGGTCGACGCGCCGTTGTCCAGGACCGCCACGATGGTCGCCGGGACCGGCGTGGAGCAGTTCCGCGGATCGGTGTTGCCGACGGCGCCGTTGCCACAGCCGCCACCGTCCACGTTGGCGTCCCAGTAGGGCGTCGCCGAGCCGGTGTTCTCGTTCTCACCGACCTGCACGGTCGGCGGATGCTCCTTGAACACGAACGCCGAGAGCTGGTACTCCGGAACCTCGCTGATGTTCCGCACCCGCTCGTCCCGCGCCAGCTTGCGCAGATCGGCGACCGACAGGGTCGCCAGGATCGTCGCCCCGTCCTCCACCATCGACACGTTGTCGTGGTGGCCGTTCTTCATGTCCTTGAGCAGGCCTTCCACCTCCGCCGGGTCCCAGGCGGTGACGTGGACGTCCAGCTCCTTCTTGTTGGCCCGCACCTTGTCGAGCAGCATCTGCCGGCCGGCGTTCACGTCGATCTTGAACGCTCCCGCGTACGGCAGTGACGCCTCGACGAAGGAGGCCTTGACGAGCTCGGCCATCGCCTTGTCGCTGCCCTTCACCACCAGCGCCCGGTCGGCGCGGGTGTCGAGGATGCGCACGCCCATCCCCTTCAACTCGGCCTCGATCGCGTCGTAACCCTTCACCTTCAGCGCGTCGGCCGAAATCTGGATGATCCCGACGCCGCTGCCCAGACCCAGACCCTTGCCCGCCGGCGCTGCGTGGGCGGCCGCGGGGCGCAAATCCGCAGGAATCGCGTCAAACGCGTGCGGATTCTTCGGGTTGAAGAAGCCCTGCTGCGTGAAAATCAGCCCCTTCCGCTGCTGACCCGGTGGCGGAATGTTGGGGTTGAAATTGCCGAGAGGGGCCACGTCCAGCGGCCGCTCATTGACGGCATCAATGGAAGTGCGCTGGAAATAAGCCAGCGCATCCGGATCGATATCCCGCTTGTCGAGCTGACTATTGGGATCGATGCCGGGTTTTGCGCCTCCTTTAACCGCCCAGGTATAGACGGACGGCACCAGGAGGGTCGCCACCAGAGCAAGGGCCACGAGGAGCACCCCTTTCCCGCTCTGCGCAGAGAACCTACTAGGCATGACTTCCTCCTAAAAGGGTTACGGGGCAAAGGTATTGAGTGCGGGCAACGAGAAGTGACATTCCTGACCGAGAACCTTCTGAGTCCAAAGCTGTCTTGAGCAAAATCGCGTTGGGTAAGCGGCTATGTACGTTCAAGCGACACACCTGTCAAGAAGAAAAAGAGAATGACGCGACGAGGAGAGGGTGGCCAGCGTCGAGACCTCCTTAGGGGGGAGTGCCGTTGAGTTGTTTTTAACGCAACCGAGAGAGTGGCCGAACGTTATCGATCGGCAGCCGGGAATATACCGTGAAAGAAAATGGTGTCAAGCAAAAAATGTCAGAACGTCATTTTCATGACCATTCCGTGTCGTCAGCCGCCCGGTCAAAGCCGTTGACTTGGAGATCGTGGGGCGGCTATTATGACGTACGGCTGAAAACCGGGCTCCCGGGCACGGTCAACTTGCCGGCAATCTGGTAGTTCCATGCACTCGGAGGGCGGATCGATGGAATGGAGGGCTACCGGGCATCCCCGGCTGGTGCAGGAATCTCGGACTCGGAATCTCGTGCTTCTGGGCGGAAGCTCCCTCGGATTCGCGCTTCTGATCGCCCTGTCGGCCCGCATCCGGCTCGACCTCCCGGGCACCCCCGTCCCGGCGACGCTTCAGACCCTGTCGGTGCTCCTGGCCGGGGGGCTCCTCGGACCGTGGGGGGGGGTGATGGCGGTATGCAGCTACCTGGGCGCGGGGCTGTCGGGGGCCCCGGTCTTCGCGTCCGGCGGTGGGCCGGCCTATCTCCTCGGGCCGACGGGCGGCTATCTGATTGGCTTCATTCCGGCGGCCTGGCTCGCCGGCCAGGTTTCTCGGAGAACGCAGCGATTGTCATGGCTCGCTCTCGGCTTCGCCGCCGCCACCCTGATCATCCATCTCTTCGGCTGGGCGCAGATGGCGGTTCTGGCGGGGCCCGCCGGGGCCGTCAAGATGGGAGTGGCGCCCTTCGTCGCGTTCGACATCCTGAAGGCGCTCCTCGCCGCCTCGGCGGTGCGACTTTATGCCAAGCGGGAAGAAAGGCCGCCGGAGGACCGGCAGCCAGGAGCTTCGCGTTGAGCCTCCCGGACGGCCTCGAGCGGCTGCGGGATACGATTTCCCGTATCGGCCCGATGGCCGTGGGCTTCTCGGCGGGCGTGGACAGCACGCTTCTGCTGTGGGCGGCCCACGACGTTTTGGGGGAGCGTGCGGTGGGAGTCACCACCGTCTCCGCCAGCCTTCCGTGGATCGAGAAACAGGAGGCGGCGCGGATCGCGCGCGAGATCGGCGCGCCGCATCGGTTCGTCGACTCGGGCGAGATGGAAGACCCCCGCTTCCTTGAGAACGGGAACCGGCGCTGTTACTTCTGCAAGACCGAGCTCTTCCAGATTCTCCGTCAGGAGGCCGCGAGGCTCGGGCTCGGCGCGGTCGCCTACGGAGCCCAGAAGGACGACCTCGGGGAGTTCCGGCCGGGCATGGAAGCGGCCCGCGAGCACGGCGCCCGGGCGCCGCTTCTCGAGGCGGGGCTCGGCAAGGCCGAGATACGGGAGATCAGCCGGCACCTCGGCCTTTCGACCTGGAACAAGCCCGCCATGGCCTGCCTCTCGTCACGCATTCCCCACGGCACCCCGATCACCCCCAAGGTCCTCGGGCGCGTGGAGCGCGCCGAGGAGGCGGTGCGCGCCGAGGGATTCCGCCTCTTCCGGGTCCGGGCCAAGGGCGACGCGGCGCGCCTCGAGCTGGCCCGCGATGAGATGGGAAGGCTCGACGAGAACGGCCTGCGGCAGCGGCTGATCGAACGAATCCTGCAAACCGGCTATGCGAGCGTCTTCATCGATCCGCTCGGCTACCGCCCCGGAGGGGCGGCCGCGTTCGGAAATGAAGCGGGGTGGGGGCTTGAAAGCCCGGGATGAGACCCTCCCGGCCGCCGGCTCGCCCGGCTCCCGGGATCCCGCCTCGGGCCGGAGAGATCTTCTTCGATCGGTTCTCGAGATAGCCTCGGCCCTGACCAGCAAGGAGGACCTGCCCGGGGTCCTCGGCACGATCACCCGCGAGCTTTCGCTGCTGGTTCCGATCGATCAGGCCAGCATCGCCCTCCTCGAAGAGAACACCCAGGATCTTTCGATGCGCCTCACCTACTCGCGGGGTGCCACCCTGCTTCCCGCCGAGGGGAAGAGGGTGCCGGTGGCCGTCGACAATCCGCTGGGCTGGGTGGTGCTCCACCAGCGGCCCCTCTGGAGGAACGATCTCGAGGCCGATCTTCGCTTCGCCGAGAATCCCGAAGGGGGCGGGATGAAGAGCGACATGGTCGTTCCCCTGGAGATCCACGGCCGCACCCTGGGAACGCTGAATCTCGCCTCGAGCACGCGGCACGCCTTCACGGCCGCCGATTTTGACATTCTGCAGCGCTGCGGGCAGCTGGCGGCGGTGGCGGTGGAGAACAGCCTCCTCTACCGGCAGACCCGGGAGCTGTCGCTGATCGATCCCCTCACCGGAATCTACAATCACCGTCACTTCAAGCACCTCCTCGGCGTGGAGATAGGCCGGGCGCAGCGCTATTCGCGCACCATGTCGCTGCTCATGATCGACGTGGACAATTTCAAGAGAATCAACGACACGCTCGGCCACCCGATCGGCGACCGCGTGCTGCGCGGCATCTCCCGGATCCTCGGAGAGGGGTTGCGCCGCTCCGACGTCCTGGCGCGCTACGGCGGCGAGGAGTTCGCGGTCATTCTGCAGGAAACCGAGCACGACGCGGCCCGAGGAGTCGCCGAGAAGCTCTGCCGGGACGTCGAGCAGAAAGCCTCCTTCCCGGACGGCCGGGAAGGGCAGGTGCGGGCTACGATCAGCCTGGGTCTGGCCTTCTTTCCGCAGGACGCGCAGAACGAAGAGGATCTCGTGCGCCTCGCCGACGAGGCGCTGTATCGCGCCAAGACCTCCGGCAAGAACCGCGTTTCCTCCTAATCCGCCGTCCCTCCCCTCAGCCCACCCGCGTGATCCTCGGATCGGTCGAATCGCGGTAGCCCTCGGCCAGGAGGATGCATCCGAGCACCGTCGCGAACAGCGCCATCGAGGGAAAGAGGACGAGCCACCAGGCGGGGACGACCTGATCGCGGGCCTCCGCCAGGATGCTTCCCCAGCTCGGCGCGGGAGGCGGAAGCCCCAGGCCCAGGAAGCTCATGCCCGCCTCAAGGAGCACCGCGCTTCCCACCGAGAAGGCGGCCGTGATCAAGATGGGCGAGAGGGCGTTGGGAAGGATGTGCCGGGCCAGAAGGTAGGATCGCCCGGCTCCCGCCGCGCGCGCCGCTTCGCAATAGGAGAGATCGCGCTGCCGGAGAACCTCGCCTCGAAAGAAGCGGGCGATGCCGGTCCACCGGGTGGCGGCGATCGAGAAGACCAGGACGCCGATCCCAGGCCGGACGGAGGCGGCCACGAGCGCCAGCGCCAGGACCAGAGTCGGAAAGCAGGCCACCAGATCGATCAGGCGCGACAGGGTCAGATCGGTCCATCTCCCGCCCGCTCCGGCGAACGCTCCCAGAGTGATTCCCAGGATCAGCGCCAGCAGGGTGGCGAGTCCGCCCACGGTGAAAGCGACGGGAATGCCGTGGACCAGGCGCGAGGCGACGTCCCGTCCCAGCGAATCGGTTCCCATCCAATGCCTGGGGGAAGGTGCCTCGAAGATCGAATCGAGATCGGAGGCGTACGGCCCATAGGGGATCGGCAGGCTCAGGAGGATGCCGTCGCCTCCCGCCTTGCGGACGGCCGCCCAGTCGATCGGATCGCCGCCGGGACAGTCGAGACCCGTTCCAACCAGAGGAACACCCGCCAGAGCGGGGAAGCAGAGAAGCCCCGCGCGGCGCGCGGCGAGCGGGGCTTCCCCCGCCAGAAAGGGCGCGCCCAGCAGGGCCAGGAGGGCCAAAGCGGCCAGAAGAAGCCCCCGGCGCGCGCTGCGTGCTGGCATCACGTCTCCTCCCGTCGCAGGCGCGGATCGGCGAGCGCGTAGAGGAGATCGGCAAGGAACGACCCTCCGAGCGTCAGCAGGGCGGCCAGCGTCGTCAGGGCGAGGATCACCGGGAAATCGCGGTTCGTCAGGGAATAGAAGTAGAGCCGCCCGAGACCGGGCCAGGAGAAGATTGTCTCAATCAGGACGCTCCCGCCGAGAAGGGCCGGAATGAGGAGCCCCACCAGCGTCAGCAGCGGAATGGCGGCGTTGCGCAAGGCGTGCTTCCAGGCGAGGAGCCGCTCGCCGAGGCCCCGGGCGCGGGCGGCGGTCAGGTATTCACGGCCGATCTCCTCCAGGAGGTTGGCCCGGGTGAAGCGGGTGAGGTAGGCGAGCGAGCCGTAGCTCAGACAGAGCGCGGGAAGGGCGAGGTGGCGGAGGAAGTCGGCGGCCCGGACGAGCGGCCCCGCTCCCGCCGAGGCGCCTCCCAGCCCCTGCAGGGGAAACAGTCCCAGACGCACCGAGAGGAACTGCTGGAGCAGCAGCGCGGCGGCGAAATTCGGAAAGGCGTACAGCAGCAGGAACAGCGTCGTTCCCGCCCGCTCGGAGGCCGTGCCGCGGCGCCGCGCCCAGCCGACTCCGAGCGGAATCGACACGCCGAAGGCCAGCAGCAGCGCCGAGAAGTTCAGGAGAAACGTGGGAAGCGCGGCGGCGGCGATGATCTCGCCGACCGGACGGTGTTCCAACATCGACTCTCCGAGATCCCACCGGGCCAGACGGAGCACCCAGCGCGCGTACCGCCGGGGCACCGGCTCGTCGAAATGATAGGCGCGGCGCACCTCCTCGAGAGCTCTCACGGAAGGCAGTCCCGCCCCGGGGGATCCGACGAGCGCCATCTCGCGCCCCGGCAGCTTTTCCAGGAGCAGAAACGTGATCAGCGTGATCCCGAGGAGGGTCGGGACGACCGAAAGGATCCGGCGGATCAGGAAGCCCGCCATCAGGGTCGCGCCCGGGGCTTGCGCAGCTCGGCCGGAACGTACCAGTTCAGGATGCCGGGGAAGGCCCGCAGCG
The DNA here is from genome assembly GCA_036004685.1 of Candidatus Polarisedimenticolia bacterium. Lineage (NCBI taxonomy): Bacteria > Pseudomonadati > Acidobacteriota > Candidatus Polarisedimenticolia > Candidatus Polarisedimenticolia bacterium. The sequence goes on from DASYRE010000025.1 coordinate 23,993, forward strand.
GACTGCCCGCGGCCGTAACCCGGGCGCCTTCAAACCGGGAGTCCAGGGCGAGCCTCTGGATCGGGAAGAACAGGAAGGTGTAGGGCTGGTCGCGGCCCAGAATTGCCTGAACGCGCCGGTAAATCGCGCTCCGCCGCGCCGGATCGAAGGCATGGCGGCCCTCCACGAGGAGCCGGTCGAGCTCCGCGTCCGAGTAGCCGACGTAGTTCGAGGGCCCCAGGATGGGGTCGGAATGGAAGAAGGGAGTCGGATCGGGGTCCGGCGTCAAGGACCACCCGGAGAAGGCGGCCTCGAAGTCGTGGCGCTGCAGACGGTCGAGAAGCGCCGGAAAGTCGAGAGCGCGAATCTCCATGTCGATGCCGAGGCGCGCGAGACTCTCCTGGAGCAGAGCGGCGATCTGTTCCTGCACCGGGTTCGCCTGGAATATCAGGAGCTCGAAGCGGAAGCGTTTCCCGGCGCGGCGGCGCGGACCTCCGCCCGGGTCGCGGCGCCATCCCGCCTCGTCGAGCAGGGCCGCCGCGCGCCCCGGATCGTGCGGCAGGGGAAGGAGCCCGGGGTCGAAGCCGAACTGCCGTGGATGGAACGTGGTGACCGCCACGATGCCGCCCCCACGGTAGGCTTTCCGGACGTAGCCCGCCCGATCCAGGGAAAGGGTCATGGCGTTGCGCACCTTCGCATCGGCGAAGAAGGAGGTCTTCTCGTTCCAGGCGAGGTAGTAAAGATAGAGGACGGGGTATTCGAAGAGGTGATAGCGGCGGCGGAATTCGGCCTGCGACTTGCGCGCCTCCCATTCCTCCGGGGGGATGGAGGACCAATCCACCTCACCCGTCAGCAGCGCCTGGAACTGGGTGGCGCGAGACGGCATGATCTTGAGGATGATCCGGTCCAGGCGGGGCGGCCCCAGGAAGTAGTCGCGGTTCGCCGAAAGAACGATCTCGCGGCCGTGCTTCCACGAATCGAAACGGAACGGTCCGGTTCCGACCGGCGACTGGTGGACCGCCGAGGCCAGGAAGTCGCCCCGGGAGAAGAGGTGCTCCGCGAGGATCGGGAATTTCCAGGCGTCGAGGGCCAGAACGGTCGGCTCCCGGTAGACGACCCGAAGCGTCAAGTCATCGGGAGCCGTCACCTCCGCCACGTCCTGGAGGAAGTCGGCGCGGGCGTGCGTGGCGGGATCGCGCAGCTTGGCGTAGGTGAACAGGACGTCCCGGGCGGTGCAAGGAAGGCCGTCGTGCCAGCGGACCCCCTGCCGCAGATGAAAGGTGAGGACCTTGCGATCCGGGGAGAACTCCCAGGAGGAGGCGAGCCGCGGCACCGGCTCGAGCGCTTCCCCGTCGTCGACCAGAGAATCGGCGACGAAGCGGGCGACCAGCGACTGCCAGACGTCGGTTCCGGTGACGAAATTGAGCGTGGCGGGGTCGGAATCGATCGGCAGGACGAATTCGACTTTTTCGGCCGGCGGGCCCGTCGGCCGCGTGGGCTCGCGGGTCCCGCATCCCGCCCAGAGCAGCGCCGCGCCCAGCAGGCAGCAGACCCGGCCAAGTCGGTTGGCCACGCGCGCGCGCCCTTTCCGTGGAGGATCTCGTGTCAGGTCTTGTCTAGCTGCCGGACAGAGGCACCTTCTCGGTGCCCACGTTCCCCTCGGTGTCGGTCGCCTTCAGGAGCATGGAGTGGTTGCCCGCCGGAAGCTTGTCGAGCGGGATCCGGTATTGCTCCGACGCCGAGTCGGCGATGCCGTCCGTCGGGACCGCCAGGATCCAAGGCGCCGCGTCGAGCGAATACTCGAGGGAGCGCACCGGGCTGGCCGAGTCGCTGACGCGGACGTCGATGCCCATCCTCTTGTCCTCCTTCTTCACGGAGGCTTCAATCCGTGGAGGCAGGTTGTCGACCACGAAGGGGGGGCTGACTTCCTCGCCAATCTTCTCCCCGCCGGGGGGATTCGAGGGGGCGTCGCTTGCCTGGACCTTGATCCGATAACGCCCGTCGGGCATCCGCGTCGAATCCCAGGCGAAGTAGCCTTCCCTGACTCCCCGCACCAGCGGTTTCCAATCCGAGTCTCCGTCGACCCGGTAGTAAAGATCGTAGCGCAGCGCATCGGAATTCGGATCCGATGCCTCCCAGCTCATCGAGCGCATCCCCTTCTGGAAGATCTTCTTGCCGGGAAGGGCCGGGAACGGGGAGGCGAACTCCGTTCCTTCGGGGGGAACCGGCTGCCCCGAGAAGGCGGTTTCGGCGGCCTCGGGTTCGGCAAGAGGCGGAGGCTTGAGGATGACGACCCCGGGCGGATTCACTTCGAGCTTGCGCACTTCCGGCGGGAGGTTCGCGGGAAGGTAGACCAGTGAGACCGCTTCGAGAAGGGGAGTCGCTCCCTTCGTCTGTCTCGACAGACGGGCCCTCCATTGGATGAACCGCGCCGCCGGGCTGACCACGCCGCTGCCCCCGGGCGTCGAGTAGGCGGGCGACCAATCGCTCCAGGTGGTGTCGGGCAGGGCGCTGTTGCCGGTCCGGGTGAAGACCTCCACCTTCGTGCCGGCGGGCGCCGATCCCAGCCAGTTGATCCGCCCCCAGCGGGAAATCGTCCCGGCGTCCCGGGGGGGCGAGAGGTAGGTTCCCGAATCGGCCACTTCCTTGTCGAGCAGGTAGACCTTCCCCGAGTTGCTCGCTGCCGCGTAGAGCGATCCGTCGGGGGAGGCGAGGAGGGAAGTTATCTGGGATGAGGAGAGGCGGGCCACCAGGCTCGAGGAGCCGTCCGGCTCGACCCGGCGGATCTTGCCGAGATCGCCCGTCCCAAGATAGAGCTCGGTCTCCCCGGAGACCGCCAGAGAGAAGACCGTCTCGCTTTCCGAGCTCCAGATCGGCCTGGAGGTACCGTCCGGGTCGACGCGAAACACCTGGCTGCGTACCGGGCGGGTCTCGGGCCCCGCCGGGAGAGTCGCCTCCTCGGTCCTTCCGGTCTCTTCGCCAATCGTCTCCGACAGCGACGGCCCTCCTTCGGGAACCACCGTCGCCACCACCGCCTCCTGCGCCCCGGGCGCCGAGACCCGCACCCCTTTCGGGATCCTGGCGGCGGGCGACTCGCCCTGGATGGCGGAAACGAAGATCCGACCCGCGGCGTCGAGAGCGATGGAGTTCACCTCCTTCAAAGCGGTGTCGAGCACGACGCTCCCCTTGCCGTCCGGGGCGATCCGGTAGAGGAGACCCTTGCCGGAGGAGCCGGCCAAAAGGCCTCCCTGCCGGTCGAGCGCCAGCGCCACGATGTGGGACTCCTCGCTGTCGTAGAAAGGAGCTCCCTTGCCCCGCTCCCCGACTTTGTAGATGATGCCGTGCTCCCCGGTGGCGACGAAGAGATTTCCGGAGCGATCCACCGCCAGAGCCCAGATGTAGCGCTCCTCGGGATCGAACCAGACCTCGGACTTGCCGTCCGGCGTCAGGCGGTAGACCTTACCTTCCGGATTCGTTCCGACGAAGAGGTTGTCCCGGGCGTCGACCGCCAGTGCCTGCACCGCCAGCTCGCCCGAGGAATAGAACAGGCTGCCGGACCCGCCGCGGGCGATCTTGAAGACCCGGCCGTCGTTGCCGCTTCCCACGTAGAGATTCCCCTTGGAGTCCAGGGTCTCGCACCAGAGGAACGGCTGCGAGTTTTCTTCCAGCGCCTTGACCGGCAGCTCCCGGATCGTCCGGGCCAGGAGGATGCCTCCCCGCGCGGTCACCGCCACGCCGTCGGGCTTGCCTTTCTCGAAGTCGGCCAGGCTCTGCTGCGTCCAGAGGACGGGTGAGACGGCATAGATCGATTCCGATCCCGCGACCAGGCAGCCGGCCGCCGCGAGCGACCGGAGCAGCCTGCGGATGCGCGAAGGGCTGCGCCACGGCATCATCGGGCTCATTCCTCCACTTCAAGGGTAAGGGTTTTGTATCCGTCGATGGCGTAGGAGGTCGGAATCGATTCCTCGGCGACGCCGCGGAAACCCACTCGAAGGAAGTTCCCTTCCGTCTGGGGGCGGAGCATCACGAGCGCCTTGGAGGGGGGAAGGTCGGGCATCCGGGCCCCCTGGAAGAACAGCCCGTTGTCGGGACGGGTGAGAATCACGTAGAGATGATCGTTCGGCCGGATGTGGTTGATCAGCCAGATGAGCTGCGGCAGATCGCGCGGGTGAAGCTCGGGAGCGTCGGCTTCCTCCTTGCGGCTGACGGTCGCCCCGTCCCCGACCTGGAGGATCAGCTTGCCCGGGGTCAGCTCCTCGGGAATGGTCAGCTCGAAGGTGCGGGTGATCTCCTGACCCCGGTACGGCTGCAGCGTGACGGTGAGGGGCATCTTCTCCCCCGCCTTGACGCGGTCCTTGCCGCACCAGACGCGCTCCACCCGCGCGCTGCGCTTCTCGTCGGAGTATTCCAAGAGCAGGTTGATCCCGTTGATCCGCGCGGGATGATACTCGTTGTTGAGGATCAGCTGCGAGATGTAGGCGACGGTGCCGGAGGCGTAGAAGGGCGCCTGGTCCCCGGAGAAGAGATTCTTCAGGACGATGTCCTCCTCTCCCGCCACCTTGATGACCGAACCCTCCTGGAGCCGGACGGTGATCTCCCCGTAGTCCTTCTGGGCGCTGCTGAGGATGGCGTTCAGCGAGGCGTACAGGATGTAGGGAGTCAGGAAGGAATCCTCCATCACGTCGAAGGCGTAGCGCTCGGGGCGGGAGAGATTCCCCGACATCTCGACGCGCACCGGGATGAGGCGGGCGGGCGCGGAGAGCGATCCGGCGATCGCGACCGCGCGGTCCTGCTGGATCGAGCCGATGTCGCCGGACACGGGAGAGGCGATCTTGAACGACGAGTTGAGGGAAGGCATGAGCGTGTGGACCACGGCGGCGGACATCGGCATCGAGATCGGACCGAGGTTCATGAGGGGATGGCCGAAAGCGAGAAGGCGATCGCCGTCCCGGTAGGTCACCGTGCCCACGGCGCTGATCTCCACGTCCCCTTTGGCGAGCTTGACGGCCACCGCGGAGCCCGGCGCGAGCGCGTCCGCCGACTCCTCGGACTTGCCCGCCACCCCCACTTGCACGGGGACCAGCCCGGCGCTCGCCAGGTCGGGCGCCAGCCGCGCCAGGAGAGGCGCCGAGAATCCGGAGAACGCCAGGGGGGTTCCGATCGGGCTGAAGGAAGCGAGCGGCTCGGGGGCGATGCCCGCGGCGCTCAAGTAATGATCGAAGTGGCCGAGAAGCGCGTCAGGATGCAGCAGGGGAGTGAGAGCCGATAGCCCCGGGAGGGAGGGAGCGGAGCGCGAATGGCCGGGCGAGCCCGCCCCTCTCTTCTGGACGTCCAGCATCTCCTCGATCGGAGTGACCCCCGCGATCGCCTCCTTCGCGAAAGCCCAGCTGTAGGCCACCGCCCCGATCACGCGGCCGTTGACGTAGATCGGCGAGCCGCTCATCCCTTCCAGGACGCCGGTGCGGTCCACCGGATCGCCGCTGAGGCGGACCAGGATCAGGTTTCTCTTGGGGGCGATGTTCTCCATCAAGCCGGTGATCTCGGCGTTGAACTTCGTGATGCGGGTGCCCTGAAAGACCGATCGACCCTCCCCCTTCATGCCGATCTTCAGCTCGGAATAGGGCAGGATCTCGTCGGCGCGCGCCGGCAGGGCGGGCGCCGACGCGAGGGCGAGAAGCAGGAGGAACGAAGCGCGTCGACTCATAGAACTTAAATCATAACACAGGGATGAGAGCCTCCCTACATGAGCCGCGGGACGGGGATTCCCATGAGATCGAGGACTCTGGTCAGGCGCTCTCGGAAGAGCCAGGTCAGCAGCACGCGCCCCCATTTCAGGCGCGCCTCCCTTTCCTGCAGGACCGGGTGCTTGTGATAGAAGGCATTGAATTTCTGAGCCAGGACGAAGGCGTATTTCGCCAGCGCCGACAGCTCGAGGCTCTCCACCGCCTGCTCGACGGTGCCGCGGTGCCTTCCCAGCAGCGCCAGGAGCTCCCATTCCTCCCCGGAGGACTCCTCCCGAAGAAAGCCTCGATCCGAGGCCGCGGCGCGGGTGACCAGATCGCTCTCGGAAATCCTCTCGGCCGCCGCCACTTTGGCGAGAATTCCGGCCGACCGCACTGCCGCATACTGCACGTAAGGGCCCGTCTCCCCGTCGAAGGAGAGGGCGTCGGCGAAATCGAAGGCGATCACCTTGTTGCGGGTGAAGCGGAGCATGTAATAGCGCAGCGCTCCCACCGCGATCCGGCGCGCCACTTCCAGCCTCGCGGCCGGGTCGAGGTCGGGATGGCGCGCGGCCACCTCCTCTTCGGCGCGGCGGATCAGGTTGTCGATCAAATCGTCGGCTTTGACCCCAACCCCCTTGCGGCCCGACATCTCCAGGAACGGCCGTCCTTCCTCTTCCTCCGGGACGGGAATCCCCATCTCCTTGGCGCAGCGGGGAGAGAGCGCCACCATCTCGTAGGCGAAATGGATGGAGCGCTCCGCCTGCGCCGCATGCCCCAGGAGGCGGAGGCTCTCGACGACGATTCTCTGAAGATAGGACTGCCGGACGTCGATGACGTTGTAGATCGTCTCGCCGCGGCCGAACGGCGGATGGTCGGGCTCTCCCGCCACGTCGGTCGCCCACAGAACGGCGCCCCCTTCGTAGGCGTGAAACCGCCGGTAATGGAAATCGGAGCCGAGCAGACCGAACTTCCAGAGCTGGTAGGCGATGTCCTTGCCGACATAGGTGACGGTATGGTTCGAGCGGACGAGGATCTTCTCGCCTTCGGAGAGGTCGGCGAACTCCGGGCGCGAGGCGAGGTCCATCACCCAGCAGCCGGCGTTCTTTCCGGCGGCTGACAGCGACACGGAGCCCGAGGCCTTGAGCTGCTCGAACGCTTTCTCCCAGAAACGGTGGGCCAGGATGTCGCTCTCGCGGGGCAGGAGATCGTAGGCGACCCCGATGCGCTCCATGGTGGCGAGATGCAGCCGGACGATCTTTTCGGAGAGGTAGGCGGCGATCTTCGCCAGCGGCGTCTTGCCTTCCTCCATCTCATGGAGCGCGGCGCGGCGGAGCCCCTCCTTCTGGGTCGGGTCGTCGAAAGACTCGTACCAGTCGGTGACCCGCGCGTAGAGATCCCAGCAGTAATGATCCAGCCGCTGCGCGCTATCCGCGAGATCCTCCTCCAACCGTTTCACTCCTTCCAGGTCCAGCCGCTCGAGCTGGGTGATCCCGAGCGCCAGATCGGCGACCTGCACGCCGGTGTCGTCGATGTAGTTCTGCACCTCGACCCGGCGGCCGAGAAAGCGCAGCGCGCGGGCGAGCGTGTCTCCCAGCACGGCGTTGCGGAGGTGTCCGATGTGGGCCGCCTTGTTCGGATTGATGTTGGTGTGCTCGACGATCACCTTCCCCCCGGAGGGGGCCGCGTCCGGGGAGCGCAGCTCCTCGAACACGGAGGCGACGTACGTCGGGCGGTCGAAGAAGAGATTGACGTACCCGGCGCCGGCCACTTCGGCGCGATCGATTCCCGGACACGCCGCCAGGGAAGCGACGAGCTCGGCGGCGATGGCCCGCGGCGGCTTCCGCAGGCGCTTCGCGAGATCGAAGGCCAGCGCCAGCGCCAGATCGCCGTATTCGGGATTGGGAGGGTAAAGAAATCCGGGGGGGGCGACCTCCAGGGCGTAGGTCTCCCGCACGAAACCCACCAGCCGCCGCGAGACCTCTTCCTTGATTCGATCCATCATCCGCTCCCGGCCGGGCTGCGGGACCCCCGGGGGGCGCGAAGTATAGCCGATCTCGCGGATCCCCCCGCGGCCCCGCGCCACACTCCGACGCACGCCCCCGCCATGAAGAAGGCCGCCGTGGCTCCTCCGGAGTAGGGCTCGCCGTCCCAGAGGGCGGCGACGACGACCGCGGCGAAGGCGGCGAGGGAGAGTCCGACCGCGCCCCGGGCGAGCCGGGGAGACCGCGCGCGGAGCCTCGGCGCGATCCGCCCGGCGAGCCAGCCGGCGGCGGCCGCGATCCCGAGGTAAACCCCCAGGACGACGATCCACAGACGCACCTTGAGGGCGCGCGCCGCGGCGACGCCGAGGTAGAGCGGCTTGGCGTCGGACGGCAGCAAGCGGTTCAGAAGTGGCGGCGTGATCTGCCAGAGAAGGGCGTTGCGGTTCCACCAGAAGCGGCCGGGACCGAGATCGCCCGACGATGCGGCGGCCGCGGCGATGCCGACGATGCGCAGATCTCCCTGGCGGGAGAGCCAGTCGAGGAGGCTCTCGAAGCCGCCGAAGTCGATCCGGCCGTTCTGCGGGCTCGACTCCCTGAAATCGTAGTGATGGAAGAGAACCACGATCAACGCCTCGCGATCCTTGACGCGCCGCGCCGACGCCACCGCCTCCCGCAGATCGGCCACGTCGCAGGTCCGCGGAACGAAGCGCAGCGGCGACGAGGCGAGGACCAGTCCCCGGCGGGCGGCCGAGAAGTTCTCGAAGCCCAGATCGGCCGCGACGGTCAGCGTGTTCCAGTCATAGGCGTTCCAGGGCGGAATGAAGGTCTTGACGGGGACGCCGAGGGTTTCCTCCAGGATCCTCTTACCTTCCGCCATCTTCCTCTCCTGCTCCGGACGGCTCACGCCGAAGAACTCCGAGTGGTAGCGGCCGAAGGGCTTCATGAAGCCCCCGTCGATCTTACGGCGCACCGTCTGGTGGGAAAAGCCGTGCAGGGCCACCTCGGCCGTCCCGTCGGAGAGGGCGTCCTTCAGCAGCGCGATCTTCTCGGGCGGCAGCGGCAGCCCTTCCTGCTGGGCGGGATCGAACGCGCTTCCGGCCACGACCCGCGGAGTGACCCCCAGCGTGCAGCGCATCCCGCGAGAGCGCAGCGCGGAGAGGATCCTCGCCTCCAGGCCCATGTCGCTCTTCGCGTCGACGTCGTCGTAACGAAGCACGATCGTGAGCCGGGCGCCGTCGCCGGCGCAGTCGGCCGGGGAGGCCGGGGCCAGGAGCAGCAAGCCGAGGATCGGCGGCACGCGGCCCGCCCATGAGGAGAGCTTCGATCTGCTAGCATCCCCCCGCCCCGTCCGGGGCCGGGCGAGTCCCGCGCGAAAGGAAGCACGCATGAGTCGGATCAAGAAGGCCGGAATTCCGCTCCTGCTCATGACGCTCTCCTCCTTGCTGGCGCTGGGGCTCGCGGAGGCGGGATTGCGCCTGTTTCGTCCCGTGCAGTATTTGAAGCCGCCGAGCCGTCCCAAGGCGGCGGGCTCGGAGACGCTGTACCGTCCTTCGCGCGTTCCCGGACTGAGCTATGAAATGATCCCCGGCCGGAACGGCACGTTCGAGGGGATGCAGGTCCGCACCAACCGCCTCGGCTTCCGCGGCCCGGACCCGCGGCCCCGCGATCCGGATCTCTTCCGGATCGTGGCGCTCGGTGACTCCTTCACGTTCGGCTTCGGGGTCCGCGAGGAGGAGACCTATCCGGCGGTCCTCGAACGGATTCTGAACGAGAGCCCGGGGAGGAGCGCCGCGCGGTTCGAAGTTCTGAATCTCGGCGTCGTCGGCTATGGCACGCGCGACGAGGCGGCCGTCTTCGAGCGCCAAGCGCCCGGTCTCGATCCCCGCCTGGTCATCATAGGCTATGTCCTCAACGATCCCGAAATCGATCCCCGCCAATCGCTGCACAAGTACTTCGACCCGCCGGAATGGTGGAGGCGCTCGCACGTCCTTCGCCTGCTCCACCTCGGCTGGAACTGGCTCGAGATCTGGAGATTCGGCGGCGGGGATTACCTGCGCTATCTGCATGCCCCGGGGCGGGAGAAATGGGGGAGCGTCGAGAAGGGGTTCCGCTCGATTCGCCGGGCGGCGGAGCCGCACGGGACGCGGGTCGTCCTGGTGATTTTTCCGCTGGTGCGCTGGAGCGGATGGGCGGCCTACCCGTATCGCGACCTTCACCTGCAGGTGGCGAAGAGCGCGCGAGCGGAAGGGTTCGCGACGGTGGATCTGCTGCCGGTCTTCGCGCGCTACGCCGCGCCGGACCTCCGGCTCTCCGAGCAGGACGATCACCCGAGCCCGGCGGCGCACGCGCTGGCCGCCCGGGCGATCGCCGACGCGGTTTTCCCGCCGGAGGAGGCGCCCGCTCCGTGAAGCTTCGGGGCCGCCGGTCGGAGCACGCCGCCGGGGGCGGGCGAATTGACGCACGCGGCGAATCTGCCTATCGTTGCGCCGCTCGGCGGACGCGCCGTGAGTCGGCCGTCCCGCGGCGCCGGAGGGGAAGAGTCGGTTGAGCCGGACAGGTCGCTGGCTGCGAGCGGCGGGGGAAGGGGCGCTGGCGGGGTGGGCGGCCGGTTTCGCCCTCGGCTACTGGCAGGTCCTGTTGAACGAGGACCTTTCACGCCGGATGTTCCACCTGGCGGGCGAGCGTTTCTTCCCCCCCCTCCTGGCGGGAACGATCCTCGGGGCGCTGCTCTCCTTAGGCGTCGAGCTTCTCTTCGCGGCGTCCGAGCGGACGAAGCGCGGCCCCCTTCTCTGCATGGCGATCCTGGCGATCCTCTATGCCGCAGGGGTCGCGCTCGCCGCCTTCCCGCTGCGGCCGCGTCTGTTTCCCCTGAGAATCTTCAGCGGCAAGCTCGTCTCGCTCTGCTTCTTCGCGATGATCGCCGGCCCTCCGGGAGCGCTGCTCGCCGCCCGGTTCCGTGAAAGTTTTGGACGAGCCCGGCGCGCCACCGCCGGCGCGGGTCCGGCGCGCCCGGGGCTCGCCGCGACGCTCGGGCTGTCGCTCGCCGTCCTGTCGGCGGCCGCCGCCCTGGGGGCGCCGCGGCTGTCCGCCTCCCGTCCGGGGAACGGCCTGTCGGTGATCCTGCTTTCGCTGGACACCCTGCGCGCCGATCGCCTGGGAGCTCTCGGTTGTCCCCGGCCGCTGACGCCCCGGCTCGACGCGCTGGCGCGCCAGGGGACGGTGTTCGAGCATGCCGAGTCCGCGGCCCCCTGGACCCTCCCGTCACATGCCTCGATCTTCAGCTCGCTGCTGCCGTACGATCACGGGACGCGCTGGGAGCACAAGCCGCTGCGCCCTTCGATTGCCACGCTGGCGGAGCACTTTCGGGAAGCCGGATTTCGCACCGCTTCCTTCAACGGAGGCGGCTACATCTCGGCCTATCTCGGCCTGTCGCAAGGCTTCGAGATCTACGAGGAGCACGACGAGGGGAAAGAGGGAGGTCCGGAGCGGATCGCCGCCGCGGCGCTCGCCTGGATCCGCTCCCGCCGCGCTCATCCCTTCTTCCTTTTCCTGCACACCTACGAAGTGCACAGCCCCTACACCCATTCGGAGCTGGCCGACCCGCACGATGCGGGCGGGCTGGCGCGGACGTTCGAGGTGGCCGACGTGGTCGCGGTGCAGCGGGGCGAGAGGTTCCTGACGCCCGGCGAGCGCCGTTACGTGGCCGCGCTCTACGACGGGGACGTGGCGCACGCCGACCGCGTCATGGGCGGCCTGCTCGAGACGCTCCGGGAGGAAGGAATCCTGGACCGCGTTCTGCTCGTCGTCCTCTCGGACCACGGCGAAGATCTCTGGGACCACGACATGCGGCGCAGCCCGGGACACGGCCACTCCCTTTATGAAGAGCTGCTGCACGTGCCGCTCTTTTTCCGCGCGCCGGGCAAGGTGGCCGCCGGAGCGCGGATTGGCGCGCCCGTCAGCCTGCTCGACGTCGCCCCGACGGTTCTGGCGCTTGCCGGGCTTCCCCCCGATCCGCAGCATCGCGGCAGAAGCCTGGAAAGCGCGCTGCGCGGCGGCGCAGAGCCGGCGCTCGCGCCGATCGCGGCGGAGTCGACTGAGTACGGCCCCGAGCGGTTCTCCCTCAGGCAGGGAAGCTTGAAAGTGATCCTCGCCCCGCGCCCCGAGCAGGCCAATGCCGGGATCGCGATTCCGGGGGTGCGCCCCCTGGAGATCTTCGATCTGGAGGCCGACCCGGCGGAGAAGACCGACCTTTCCTCCACCGCCCACGCCGGCGCGGCCGCCGCGGTGGAGAGCGTGTGGAAGCGGGCCGAGAAGGTGGCCAAGCCGGGGGGCGACGAGAAGGGGGGCCGCCGGCGGCTGCCCGCGGAGCTCGAAGAGCAGCTCCGATCGCTCGGCTACGTGCAATAAGCCGGGCTCATGGGGCGGCGGCGGGCGAGAACGGCCTGAGGATGCGCTGGCGAAGCTGGGCGTGCTCCTCCGGCGTGGCCGCGAAGAGGTCGTGCGGATATCGTCGCGAGGCGGCCATCGAGGCGTAGATGCGGTTCGCGAGCTGGAGATTGAGCGCCAGCCCCGAGAGGTACTCGAGCTTGAGGCTGAGGTCGCGGTTCACCGGCGTCCCCTCGAGCCACTCCCCGAGATCGGCGGCGCGCGTCGCGTAGGAAGCCAGGAGATCGACCGCCGTTCCCAGCCCGACCTCGGCCAGGGAAGCCTGCAGCCGCGGATTCCGGTCGATGCGCTCCTGAACGCCGTCCAGCGCGATGCGGGTCGGCTCGGCCTGACCGAGCAGGACGACGTCGTACCCCGCGCCGCCGGCGCGTGAGTTCCAGACGGTCCCGCCCGGAAAGGCGTCGAAGAAGGTCCGCATCTGGATCTTGACCGCCTCGGCGCTCGTTTCGTACAGCGGCACCCACTGCGTCGCCACGCCCCCGGGGTTGAGCCGCTGCTTCACGATCTCGTAGTACTCCCGCGAAAACAGGATCGAGTTGCCGCGGACCCATGGGTGAATCGGGTCGGAGGTGATGACGTCGAACTTCTCCCGGGTCGTGGCCAGAAAATGGCGCGCGTCGTCCTCGATCACCTCGACGCGCGGGTCGGAGAGCACGGCGTGGTTCGCTTCCGAGAAATAGCCCGACGCGGCCCCCACGACGCGCGGCTCGATCTCGCAGATGACGATCCGGCGGACTTCCGGGTGCACGACGAAGGATCCCGCCGTCACGCCCGCTCCCAGCCCGACGACCAGGACCGAGCCGGGGGAAGGATGCACGAGCGCCGAGAGATGCCCGAGCAGGCGCTGCAGGCGCATGTCGGCGGGGGCGGTGGAGGCCTCCACCTTACCCGCCACGTGGAAGTGGCGGGTCCCGTCGGGAGTGAGGCGCACGGCGACGGTCGAGGTGACGCCTTCCTCGACGTACGGGAAGAGGGCGCGCGGCTGAAATCTCCAGATGTACCTGCCGATCGCCTGAAACTGGCTTGGCAGAGCCGGCATGAGCGCCGCTGCCGCGATCGCCACGGCGACCGCCGTGGGCGCGAGGAGGGCGGCGCGCCGAGATGCTCGCGAACGGCGGTCCGGATGGCCGGCGGCACCGCCGAGCAGGACCAGGCAGGCCGCGAGCGCGGCGACCCCCGAGGCGGCGGCCAGGAGGCGCTGGGAGCATTGCGTTCCCCACCGGGGAATCGCGAACAGGCCGACGCCGAGCGCCCCCGCGACCGCGCCCAGCGTGTTCGCCGCGTAGACGTTGCCGGTCGATCGGCCGGTATCGTCCTGCGCGGCAGCGGCGAGCGCCAGCGGGAAGCTCATTCCCCAGAGGAGCGTCGCCGGCAGCGCGGCCTCCAGGCAGCGCAGCAGGTGGAGCGCGTGGACGATGCCGATCGGCGTGAAGCGCAGCGGCGCGGCGTAGGGAATGAGCCGGGCGATCACGAACGCGGCGTAGAGCAGTGCGGGAGCCAGGAGAAGCTGGCAGCGCGCCAGCAGCTCGACGCTGGAGCGCCCGCGCCGGAGGAGCGACGCCGCCCAGGCGCTGCCGATCGCCAGGCCCGCCAGGAAGACGGCCAGGATGATCGCGAAGGTGTACGTCGTTCCGCCGAAGAGCAGCGCCAGCAGCCTCGTCCATACCACCTGGCTGCCGAGCGCGGTCATTCCGGATAGTCCGGTCACCAGGTAGACGATCCCGATCCGCGGGCCCGCTCGGAGAACTTCCTCCGCCGGACCTCGCTCGGCGTGCGGCGCGCGCCGGGAGGCCCGCCGGGCCAGCCACAAGGCCGTTCCCCCCACCACGAAGTTGAGGGCGGCGGCTACGCCGGTGGCCGTCTCCACGTCCCACCGCGGCAGCAGGTAGAAGCCGGTCAGGCCGCAGCCCAGGACGGCCCCGGCGGTGTTGGCGCCGTAAAGGAGCCCGATCCGGGAGGCCCCGCCCGGTCCGCGCCGGTACCGCCGGGCGATGGCGGGCAGGGTCGCTCCCATCAAAGCGGTCGGCGGCAGAATGAGGACGGCTGCCGCCAGCCCGCGCAACGAGATGTCGAGGATCCCGTAGCCGAACCAGGCGAAGTAGACCGAGCGGACGGCGGGCAGCGCCACCGGCAGGAAGAGCCCGAACAAGCCGATGCCGACCTCCAGCGCCCCGTAGACTCGCAGGGGATGGGTCTCGCCCGGGACGACGCGCGGCAGCAGCACGCTGCCCAGGAACATCCCGCCCATGAAGGTCGCCAGGAGAATCGCCAGCGACAGAGCCGAAGAGCCGATGACCAGGCGCAGAAGATGAATCCAAATCACCTCGTAGATGAGCGCGGCGCAGCCGCTGGCGAGAAAGAGAGCGCCGAGCGCGGCGTTCACTCGTCCTTCGGCATGCGCCGGCATCTCTTCGCCTCTCTTCCATCTCATCGGGTCGTTCCCCGGGGGCGCTCGACGACGACACGGGCGCCGGCGCCGGGCGCGGTGGCTCGCTTCACCGGCCGGGGCCAGGCAAGTCCCGGTAAGGATACCAAGTTACGTTGGGCATTGTGACCGCTCGCCGGAGCGGCCGGAACGGCGGCGCCCGCGGCGGCGGAAATTGCCCTGTGCTATCATCTTGTCTCGCCTTCATGACAGGAACTCCACAGGCTGCTCGTCGATATGGGTCCTGCAAAAACCTGCACGCTTCTTGCCGCCCTCGTGGCGGCGGCGCTCGTGATCCCGGGGTGCCGGAAGGAGGCCAAGTCCTCCCCGCCTCCGGAAGCTGGGCTGGGCGAGAACCTCCCCAAGGGGCCGGAGCGCGGCGGGCTGCTCTTGAACCGCGGCATCCGGTTCCTGGCGGACGGCCAGAACGACGAAGCGATCAAGGTTCTGGAGATGGCGCGGCAGGCCGATCCCTCTGCCGCCCGGATCGCCCTGGAGCTGGGCCGGGCGTACCAGAGGGACGACAAGTTCGAGAAGGCCGAGGCGATCCTCCGCGAGCTCCTCGACGCGCCCGCCACCCGGGCGGAGGACAAGCTCCGCGCCCGCGAGCTTCTGGTCGAGGTCCTGCTCGCCAAGGGGAGCCTGCCCGAGGCGAAGAAGGCCTGCGCGCCGCTCCTCGAAGGGGACGACGTCAGCGCGACCGCGCGGCGGCTCTCCGGCATGATCGCCTATCGCGAAGGGGACGTGGGGCGCGCGGTGGCGGAGCTCAATGAGGCCGCGCGGCTCGCTCCTGCCGACGCGGAGACACGGACGGCGCTGGGCGTGGCGCTCCTGCAGGCGGGCGATCTCCCCGGCGCGGCGGCCGCGCTCGAACAGGCGGAGAAGCTCGATCCCGACTCGCAATCGGCCGTGAGCAACCTGCAAAAAGTCTACGAAAGACAGGGGAAGAAGGCCGAGGCGGAAGCGGCGCGGAAGCGCTTCCAGGAGATCTACGATCGGAAATCGGTG
The DNA here is from genome assembly GCA_036004685.1 of Candidatus Polarisedimenticolia bacterium. NCBI lineage: Bacteria > Pseudomonadati > Acidobacteriota > Candidatus Polarisedimenticolia > Candidatus Polarisedimenticolia bacterium. Next base: position 39,556 of record DASYRE010000025.1, read on the forward strand.
CGCCAGAAGGTCGGCCCGCTGCGCTCGAAGGGAGTGGAGGCTTACAACGCCGGGCGCCTGGACGAGGCCCTGGAGGCGTTCCAGGAGATTCTCAAGATGGCGCCGCGCGATCCGCAGGCGCTGGCGCACGCCGGCAGCGTCTATTTCTCGATGCAGAAGCTCGGCGAGGCGGAAGACTATCTCAAGCGGGCGCTCGACGTCCGTCCCGACGATGACTTCGCCCTCACCCAGATGGCCCGAATCCGCGCGCTGCGGGACGATCTTCCGGGAGCCATCGATCTCCTCCAGCGCGCCGCCCGCAGCAACCCGGAGTCTCCCGAGCCTCACTACTTCCTCGCCGGGATCTACTACGCGCAAGGGAGCAAGGGGGATTTCCTGCGGGAAAAGGCGGCGTTCGAGCGTCTGAGGATCAACACTCCCATGCCGGGGGTCATGGAGCTTCCGGAGGTTTCCGGCAAGTGAGGCGGCTGCTCACTCTCCTGGCGATCGCCCTGGCGCTGGGAGGATGCCGCGGCGGCGATCCTTCACCGGCCCAGCCGGTCGCGCGGGCAGCCCCTCCCGTTTCGGTCATCCGCTTCGCCGACGGGGCGTCCCGCGCCGGCATCGTTTTCGTCCACCGCAACGGCGCGACCGGCCAGAAATACATGCCCGAGACCCTGGGATCCGGGGTCTGCCTCCTCGATTACGACTCCGACGGCTGGCTTGACGCCTACTTCGTTCAGAGCGGGGCGCTGCCGGTGGATCCGGCGCGCGCGGGCCGCGCCGGCTCGGTCCTGTACCGCAATCGGGGTGACGGCACGTTCGAGGACGTCACCGCCCGGGCCGGGTTGGGAGGAAGCGGCTACGGCATGGGGTGCACCGCGGCTGACATCGAGAACGACGGCGACCCCGATCTGTACGTGACGGCTTTCGGAAAGAACCGCCTTTATCGCAACAACGGCGACGGAACCTTCACCGATGTCACCGATTTCGCCGGGGTCGGCAAAGATACCTGGAGCGCCAGCGCCGCCTTCGGAGACTACGACGGCGACGGCCTTCCCGACCTGTACGTCACGACCTACGTGGATTTCACGCTCGACCACAACGTCTATTGCGGCGAGAAGAAGCCCGGCTACCGGAGCTACTGCCATCCCCAGAACTTCCGGGCCCTGCCCGACGTCCTGTACCACAACGAGGGCGGGGGAAAGTTCCGCGACGCGAGCGCGGCGGCGCGCCTCGACGACGTGACGGGCAAGGGGCTGGGTGTCGTCTGGGGGGACTTCGACAACGACGGCCGCGAGGACCTCTACGTGGCGAACGATTCCACGCCCAACTTCCTGTATCACAATCGCGGCGACGGCACCTTCGAGGAGGTCGGGCAGAGAGCGGGAGTGGCGCTCGGGGAAAACGGCCTGCCGCGCGCCGGCATGGGGATCGGGGTGGCGGACTGCGACGGCAACGGCCGGCAGGACCTGTTCGTGACGAACCTGTCCGAGGAGAACAACTCGCTTTACCGCAACGTCGGAGATCTTCTCTTCAACGACGAGTCCTACGCTTCGGGCCTGGGCGCCGTCAGCCTCCTGTTCCTCGGCTTCGGCGCCAGCTTCTTCGACGCCGACGGCGACGGCGACTTCGATCTGGCCGTCGCCAACGGGCACATCCTTGACAACGTCGAGCTGTATTCCGACACCATCACCTTCGAGCAGACGCCGTTCTTCTTCGAGGCGCTGGGCGGCTGCCGCTTCCGCGACATCTCCGCGCAAGCCGGCGATTACTTCCGGAGGCGGGACGTGGGACGCGGCACCGCCGTGGGAGACCTGGACAACGACGGCGACCCCGATCTGGTGATCAGCTCGAACAACCGTCCGGCCCATCTCCTGTGGAACGAGTCGGAGCGCGCCTCCCATCGCCTGTCGCTTCGCCTCGTGGGGCGAAAAGGCAGGGACGGACTCGGAGCCCGGGTCGAGGTGACGGCCGGCGGAGCCCGCCAGATGCAGGAGGTGCGCAGCGCCTCGAGCTACCTCAGTCAGGGCGAGACGGCGCTGCACTTCGGACTGGGAGCGCAGCCGGCCGCGGACAAGGTGCGCGTTCTGTGGCCCGGCGGGCGGGAGCAGGATTACGGAAGGCTCCAGGGCGATCGCTTCTACGTGTTGCGGGAGGGAGAGCCGGCGGGGGAGGGGATCTTGCCGGGGAAGCCGAGACGGTAAGTCCGGGCAAAGGCGGCGATCAGGGGAAGGGCTCGGCGGCGGCCGCCTCCGCCGACACCGGGAAGGAGCGCTCGGGCAGGCCGCGCACGGTGATCCCTTCCACGACGTAGTAGTATCGGTGCCCTTGCGGCGCGGAGGCGTCCTGGTAGACGTAATCGGTCTCTTCACGGCTGTCCCCGCCGCTCGGCAGCGTCACGGGGTTGATCCGCAGGAAAGGGCCGCCGGGCGCCGCGCTGCGGTAGACGTTCCAGCCGAGCAGGTCGGTTTCGGCCGACGTCGACCACTGCAGCGTGACTCCGCCGGCCGCGGGAAGGGCCGCGAAGGAAGAGAGATCGTAAGGGAACAAGGGATCGATCTCGGCGGCGAAATGGAACCGGCCCGGGGTGCCGCCGGTCGAGGGATTCCGGACGATCATCATCGCCTCGGCCACCCCGCGCCACGGGATGCCGGCCTGCGCCCGCCCCGAGGCGTCGGGCTCCATCTCCACAAGGTACGGCTGGCGGTTTCCCCCCGCGGGGGTGATGACGAGATCGGCCTCCAGTCGCGCCGGCGCCTCCGCTTCGAAACGGACCTGAAGGCCTCCCCGGCTCCCATCTCCCACGAAGCGATAGACCGCCGCACCGAGAGGCTCCACGCTCTCGCTTCCGGCCGATGCCGCGGGAAAGACCTCATGGGTCGCCCGGGGGACGAGGGGCGGGAAGAGAGACCCGAGCCGGAAGTGCTCGCCGTCGTCGCGCGGTCCGGTGAACAGCGCCCATCGCGTGAACTCGCGAAACGCGCCCGACAAGCCGTCTCCGCCGTTTCTCCGGAGAATCTCGTCGAGGAGGGCGGAAAGGGGATCGGCGCCGCGAACCGATTGCTCCTGCCAGATCTGCCGGACCGCCGGCACGTCGCCCTCGCGGCGCTCCGCCAGAAAAGAGACCCACAGGGAGTTGCCGCGCGCCAGCAGCAGGGAGTCGCCGACGAGCGACCGGTCGAGCCGCTCCAGACGCCGCGACATGGCGTCGCGCAGCAACGAGGGATCTCCGGTGACGCTGCTTTCCAGCCAGGAAGCGGTCGCCTCGGACCACCAGGCGGGCGCGCGGGTCGAAAGGGCGAGGAGGCTGGCGTGAGCGAACTGGTGGACGACGGCCGACTCGAGCCGGGCCGGGTCGCTCTTCGCGTCGATCAGGATGTGACTGGAAGCGTCGTCGGCGGGGGTCCCGGGGATCTCGCGATCCAGCGCCGTGAAGCCGCCGCGCCCCGTCCCGAGATTCACGAGATAGACGTCGTACTGGCTCGCCCGCGGTCCCGGCACGGGAAGCGGCCATCCCATCCGGGCGCTCAGGATTTCCGCGGCGCGCGCCAGGGCCGCCTCCACGCGGTCGACCGGATCGGGCGTGCCGTTCAGGTCAGCGTCGGCGCCTTCGATGGCATCGGGGGAGAGGGCGTCCACGGTATAGTGGATGACGAAACGGCCGTCCCGGCTTTGGTGAATCGCCTCCTGGGAAAGCGACGGGCGGAAGCTCAGGGCGCGCAGCGACTCGCGCAGCGGGAAGGGGAGGCTCTCCCGATGCCGTCGCAGCTCGAGGAGGAGTGGAGAGACGCAGGCGATGGGAAGCGGCCTGCCGGCGAGCAGGAGGTCGAGGGTCCTCCCCATCCCGTCCCCTTTGCGCTGCAGACCTGGCGGGCCGGGAGCGCTGAGCGATTCCTTGATGAACTCCGAGATCCGGAGATCGCCGTCGCCGGACGCCGAGAAAGCCGCCGGCGCCAGCAGCGACAGGGAGATCCAGAGGACGAGGATATTCCGTGCTCTCAGCTTCACTCCAAATGCTCCTCGGGTCGGGGTAATCCCCGTAAATATAGAACGGGACTGGCCTTCCGTCAAGAAACGAGTCGAGCGAAACAGGCTCAGGCCGCGGCCCATCCCCCGGACGGCATCGAGGCGACTCCGTTGATTTCAAAAACGTCATGAAGAACTCCGCGAAGCGCCGGCTTCATGCGGTGCTGTTCGGCGCGCTTCTGGCTCTGTTCCTGATCCAGGGCCTCTGGTTCATCCGCGCCAATTCCCAGACCAGCGACGAAGCGGTGCATCTCACGGCCGGCTATTCCTATCTGGCCCGCCGCGATTTCCGCCTGAACCCGGAGCATCCCCCCTTGATCAAGGAGCTGTGCGCGCTGCCTCTCACCTTTCTCTACCGCCTTCCCTTCCAGCCCGACGCGCGCCTTTGGGAGCAGGCGGAGGAGTGGCGCATCGGCCGGGACTTCCTGTATCGATCCGGGGCGGACGGGGACCGGATCCTGGCGGCGGGACGGATGCCCAACCTGCTTCTCGGGGCGGCGCTCGCCGGGCTGACGGGGTGGTGGGCTTTTCGTCTGTGGGGCCGCGGCGCCTCGATCCTGGCTCTGAGCCTGGCCGTCTTCGAGCCGAACCTGATCGCCCATGCGGCGCTGGTGACCACCGACCTGGGGGCGGCTCTCTTCATCTTTCTCACCGTGTATCTTCTCTGGGAGCATGCCAAGGCCCCTTCCTGGCCCCGCATTCTCGGCGCCGGCGCTTCCGCGGGGCTGGCTTTGGGATCGAAATACTCCACCGTGATCCTCGCGGGGATTCTCGCGGCGGTCACGGTGCTGCTGGCCCTCACGGGAGGAACCCTGGCGGGCGGAAAGCCGGGGAAGAAGCTGAAAGGGGCGGGGCCGCGCCTGCTCCAGTCTTTTCCCCCGCTGCTCGCCGCCGCCCTGGTCGCGCTGGCGGCCGTCCTCTCGGTCTATTTCTTCCAAGGGCTGGGCACCTGGTGGACCGGTCTGAACCGCGTCCTGACGCATCAGGAGGCCGGGCACCAGGCGTTTTTCCTGGGGGAGTATTCGACCGAAGGGTGGGTGAGCTACTTTCCGGTCGCCTTGCTGATCAAGACCCCGGTCGGATCGCTGCTGCTCATCGCCGCCTCCCTGCTGCTCTTCCGGCAAGGCCAGGCCATGACGCGGCGCGAGGCGATCTTCCTGCTCGCACCGGCGGCGCTCCTGGTGGCCGCGGCGATGCGGGGAAGGATCAACATCGGGCTCCGGCACATCCTTCCCGTCTATCCCTTTCTCTTCGTCGTCGCGTCGCGCCTGGCGACGCTGCGCTTCAGGACTCCCTGGCGGAGGGCGCTGGCGCTGGGGCTTCCGGTGGCGGCGACGGCGCTCTCCTCGCTGCACGCCGCGCCGCACCAGATCGCTTATTTCAACGAGCTGGTGGGCGGCCCGGGGAACGGCTACCGCTACCTGAGCGATTCCAACATCGACTGGGGGCAGGATCTCAAGGGAGTGAAGGAATTCATGGAGCGCGAGAGGCTGCCGATGATCTACCTCTCTTATTTCGGGAACGCCCCGCCGGAGGCGTACGGGATCCGCTATCAATACGTGCCTGCCTTCGGCCACCTCGAGCGGCCGCCCGCCGATCTTCTGCCGCCGGGAGGCGGGCGGGAGGTCCTCGCCATCAGCGTCAACAGCCTCCAGGCGGTCCACTTCGAGGACAAGAATCTGTTTCGCTGGCTCTACGCCAGGAAACCGATCGAGAAGATCGGCTACTCGATCTACGCCTACGACCTGACGGGGGACGCCGAGGCCCACTTGCGCCTCGCCGAGGTCTACGCCAAAGCGGGGCCGAAAGCTTTCGCGGTCCCGGAGCTGCGGCGCGTCCTGGCGATCGATCCGGCGAACGCCGAAGCCGCCCGGCTCATGGCGCTGCTTTCCGGCCCCCCTCAGCCCTGATCCCCGTCAATTCGACAGCTCATCGAGGACCGCCCGGGCCTCGGGATCGAGGCCTCCGGCGATCAGCGAATCGGCGCGCCGAAGCCGCTGCGCCGCCTCCTCGCGCCGCCCGGTCCGCGCCAGGAGAAGCCCCAGGCTGCGCAGCAGAGGAGGGGAGTTGGGCGAAGCGGCCAGCGCGATGCGCAGCTCCGCCTCGGCGGTGGCGAGATCGCCGGCCGCCTCGGACGCGAGCGCCAGGTTGGCGTGATACGAGGCGTTCGCCGGATCGAGCGACAGCGCCTTCCGGTAGGCCTCGGCCGCTTCCCCCGCCCGGCTCATCGCGAGCAGGCTGGCGCCGAGGTTGTTGTAGAGGGCGGCCGCTTCTCCCGTCGAGCGAATCCTCTGGCGATACAGCTCGACCGCCTCGGCGTGGCGCCCGGCGCGATCCAGGGCGTATCCCAGATTCAGGGCGAATCGCAGCTCTCCGGAGAGGGCGACGGCCCGCCGGTACTCGGCGATCGCTTCGGCCGCGCGTCCGAGCCGGAGCAGGACCCCTCCCCGGTTGTAAGGAGGATCGGCCCAATCGCGCGCGAGCGACTCGGCACGCCGGTAGGCGGCTTCCGCGCCGCGCAGGTCGGCATGCTCCTCGAGAAAGACGCCGAGGTTGAATTGGGCCTTGGCGCTGCGCGGGGCGTCCCGCGCGGTGGCCAGGGCGAAGGACGCGTCATCGTGCCAGACGCGGTTCCGCGCCGCCGTTCTGGCGGCGAAGGCGAGCAGCAGCGCCGTTCCCAGGAGGAGCGCCAGGCGGCCCTTTCTCCGATGCAGCCGGGAGAACAGGGCGCCACCCAGCAGGCAGAAGCCGACCGACGGGAGGTAGAGAAGCCGCTCGCCGAAGATCGTCCCGATCAGGAACGGGAGATTCGAGACCGGCAGGAGCGCGGCGGCCCACCAGAGCAGCGCGACGGCGACCAGCCGGAACCGGCTCCAGGCGAGGACGGCGAGGACGGCGGCCGCCGAAAGGATGGCCAGCGACGCGACCAGCCTCGGATCCAGGATCCCGGTCGTCAGGGGGATCTGATCCCGCGAGTAATCGGCCGAAAGATGAAAAGGCCAGAGGAGCAGCCCGAGGTATTTTCCGGTCGTGATCAGGGCCGTGAGGCGCGACGTCACGAAGCCGGCGCCGGCGAGCGGATTGTCGAGTGTCCGGATGTCGCTGCGGGCCAGCGCGCCGAGGACCGCGACCCGCGCCGCCAGATAGAGCGCCGCCGTCGCCGCATACGAGGCGTATGCCTTCAACCGCCGGGCGCCGCCGGCGCGGGGCGGAAAGCCCGCGTCGGCGAGGAGCATCAATCCCGGAAGCACCAGGGCGTTCTCCTTGGAGAGAAGCGCGGCGAAGAAGCAGGCGGCGGCCGCCGGGACGAGCGCTGCCGCCCCCGGCGGCTCGGAGAGGGCCCGGCGATGGAGCAGGAGCGCGGCGAGGGCGAACCCCGCCCCAAGGAGCTCCGACCTGCCCACCACCGGCGCGACCGCCTCGGAGTGGACGGGGTGGATCGCGAAGAGCAGCGCCGCGGCCCAGGCGGCGGAGGGGGGGCCGCCGAAGGCCAGCGCCACGCGGTAGACCAGCCAACAGACCCAGGCCTGCAGAAGGAGGTTCGCCAGGTGGTAGCCGAAAGGCCGCAACCCGCCGAAGAGGTGATTCATCGCGAAGCTGGCCACGACGAGCGGGCGGTACAGCTCCGGGACGGAGCGGTCCCGGGTGGTCCAATAGCCTGACGCGAAGATGCGCCCCAGATTACCGGGATCGCGAATCAGCAGGTTCTGCGCCACCAGCGGCTTGTCGTCGTGGACGAAGCCGCCGAGGAGGGAGTTGCCGTAGACGAGAAAGGTGATCGCCAGGAGGATGAGAGCAGGGGAAAGTCCTTTTTTTCCCGGCATGAAGCAGGGGGCCTCCGCAGCGTGGCGAAGCCTATCGCAGCGCCGTTGCTTCGGCAACCGGGCCGTCTTTCGCGGCCTGGGACCGTGTGATAGCATCCGCGCATGTCGAGCTCCGGCAGGCCCAGCGAAGGAAGTCCGCGCTGGCAGACAGCTCTCGGCCCGCTTCTCCTCGGCGCCGCGTTCCTCCTTCCCCTCGTGATCATGGGCGGCAAGTCGGCCACGTTTGACGAGGTGGCCCACCTGCCGGCCGGCTATTCGTATTGGAAGACCCACGACATTCGGATCAACCCGCAGCACCCGCCGCTGATCAAGGAGCTTTGCGCCCTGCCGCTGCTCTTCCTCGACGTCGTGATGCCCGTCGACGCCGCGACGCTGGCGAAATCTCAGGTGCCGCTCACGTTCCAGTGGGGATTCGGCAAGCGCTTCCTTTACACCCAGGACGCCGATCGGATCCTGTTTTGGGGCCGCGTCCCGGCGGTGCTGCTGTCGCTGGGCCTCGCGGCGCTGGTCATGGTCTGGGCGGGACGGCTCTGGGGCGGCGCCGGCGCGCTTCTCGCCCTGTTTCTCTACGTTTTCGATCCGACGGTGACGGCGCACGCACAGCTGGTGACGACCGACGTGGGGCTCGCCTTCTTCGCCACGCTGTTTCTCTTCGCGTTGCGGCGCGCCCTCGATTCTCCTTCCGTGCCGCGGCTGATCCTGTCGGGAGCGGCCCTCGGGCTGGCGCTGGGCGCGAAGTTCTCCGCGGTGATCCTGATTCCGATCGCCGCCCTGCTCGCCGGCCTGGCGGCCTGGCGCGGCGCGCCTAGATCGGCTCCCTCTCAGGGGTCGAAACAAAAGGCCGGCGAAGGCGGGCGGCGCGCCGCGAGCCCTCCCAAGCCGGGCTCCGCGAGGGCGCTTCCGGGAGGAACGCCGCTCGGAAGAGTCGCTTTCTCCCTGGGCGGGGTCGCGGCGATGACCGCGATCGCCTTCCTGGTGGTTTGGGCCCTCTACTTCTTCCCCGGCGATCCCCTTTTCTACCTCAAGGGATACCAAGTCGTGAACCGGGACCACGATCCCAACTACCTCCCGTATCTCCTCGGGGAGCTGCGGCCGGGAGGCTGGCGCTCTTACCTCCTGATCGCCTACCTGGTGAAGACGCCGATTCCGACGCTGCTGATCCTCGCCGCCTCGGTCGTGGTGTTCTTGCGCGGCCGCCGGGCGTCCTTCATCGACGAGGCTTTTCTCCTCGTTCCGGGGCTGGCGTTCTTCGCCGGCTACTCGCTGACTGCCGACAACCTGGGGGTGCGCTACCTGATCCCCTGCTTTCCCTTCTTCTTCATCTTCGCTGCCCGGCTCGTCCCCGCGGCCGCCGCCGGGCGGCGCCTGGCGAAAGGGGCGCTGGCGGCGGCGCTCGTCTGGATCCTCGTCGAATTCGCCGCCGTCTGGCCGGATCATCTTTCGTACTTCAACGAGATCACGGGGATCCCGCCGCGCGGGACGGAGTGGCTCGACGACTCGAACGTCGACTGGGGGCAGGGATTGATCCAGCTGCGGGACTATCTCGGCGAGCATCCGATGGAAGGGTACCGCTTCTGCTACTTCGGCAGCGGCGAGCCTTCCTACTACCGGATTCAAGGGACGCCCATCTCCGTCCGGGCGCTGGCCTCCCCCCCGGCGCCGGGGAGCTACATCCTCAGCGCGCATTGCGTCGCCCGCGCCCGCGCCGAGCTGGTCCGGCTCTACGGCGAAGGAGCGGGGAACTGGCTATCGCACCGGAAGCCGGCCGCGGTGGTGGGGCACGCCTATTACGTTTATCAGGTTCATTGAATTGATTTGAGTGTTAGGAGGCTTGGATCAGGACGGCGGTGACGTTGTCCCAGCCGCCGTTCTGGTTGGCCAGGGCGACGAGGGACCGGCAGGCTTCGCTCGGGTCGGGATGTTTCTCCACCGTCTTGAGGATCGCCTCGTCCTCGACCATGGAGCTCAGGCCGTCGGAGCACAGGAGAATCCGGTCGCCCGGCTTGAGCGGGGTCTCGCTCAGCTCGACGTGCAGCTCCTCGCTGCTCCCCACGGCGCGGGTCAGGATGTTCCGGGCCGGGTGCTTCTCCGCTTCCGCGCGGCTCATGAAGCCCTTCTCCACCTGCTCGTTGACGAACGTGTGATCGCGGGTGAGCTGGCGAATCTTGTGGTCCCGGATGAGATAGGCGCGGGAGTCTCCCACGTGGCCGATGTAGCAGGCGTCGTCCGCGACGACGGCGGTCACGACGGTCGTGCCCATCCCCCGCGTGTCCTCCTTCGCCTGCATGTGCTGGACGATCTCCCGGTTCGCCAGCTTGATGGCCGCCTGAATCCGGTTCTGTCCCGCCGAGAGGTTCTCGTCGAACTCGAACGGCCAGGTGATCTCCGAGTCGTCGTCAGAGATCCGCATGAAGTCCTGAATCGTGTCGACGGCCAGCTTCGAGGCAACCTCGCCCGCCACATGCCCCCCCATCCCGTCCGCCACGATGAACAGGCCCCGCTCCGGATCGATGTGGTAGCTGTCCTCGTTCGTCTTCCGCTTCCTCCCCACGTCGGAGAGGCCGGCCGCCGTCACCTTCATATCCGGACCCTTTCCTCGGGACTCAGCTCCTCCAGCTTGGCCCGCGCCGCCTGGTTCGTCGGCTCCTTGGAGAGGACCGCCTTCAATTCCATCACCGCTTCCTTGACCTCGCTCCCTTCGGAGAGGGTGAACGCCAGGTTCAGCCGCGCCGCCAGGTAGTCGGGGTTGCAGTCGATCGCCTGCCGAAACTGCGCGATCGCGGCCGGTCTTACGCCCAACTCGCCGAAGGCCACTCCGAGGTAGTTGTGGACGTCGGCGAAGCGCGGGTTGAACAGGACGGCCTGGCCGAGGTCCTCGGCGGCCGCCTCGAAGCGGCCCGCCTGCAGGGCCTTCAGCCCCCGGCGGTAATGATACGCGAAACTCTGAGGCCGGCGCTGGAAGGCGTCGCGCATGCGCTCGGCCGTTTCCGCCAAATCGCCGCGGGACGCGGCTTCCAGCGCCCCGCGGTAGGGCTCTTCGATGGCGGAGAGCATCAGGGCGCGGACCTGCTCGAATTCGGCGAGGGCCTCCTGCGTCCGGGCGCAGGACAGCAGGGTGAAGGCGAGCTGGACGTGCGCCTCCTGGTACGCCGGGTGCGCCTCGACGGCGCGGCGGAACGCGACCACCGCCTCCTCCATCTCGCCCAGCCGGACGCGCAGCTGCCCGACACGGAAATGGAGATCGGGGTATTCGGGGGAATCGGCGATCGCCGACTCGTAGCACTCGATGGCGCGGCGCAGATCGCCCGACTCCTCCGCCCCTTCCCCGGCGGTGATGTGCGTCTGCGTGAGGTAGTACCGGGTCATCTTGAGGTCAGCCTCGTCCAGCTTCTCCGGGGTTTGCAGCGCCTTCGCAAAGAACTCGATCGCCTGCTTGAACTCGTTGCGATAGAAGTGATAGATGCCCGACTTGAGGTGATAGTTTCCCAGATGGCTGCGCACGCTCTTGAGCAGTCGCATGATCTACTTCCTTTTTCCCTTTTCCGCCGGTTTCGTGCGGAGGTCGAAGAGCCGCTTGGCCGATCGACGGATGACCTCGGGGATGTTCTTGTCGGTGCCGAGGTTCTTGAGGTCCTTGTTGACGAGCCGGTTGAGCATTGTCAAGGAGATTCCCGTGGGAGTCCGCGGGTTGCGCACCAGGGAGTGGGCCACCCCGTAGGACTTCGTCCAGTCGCGGTGCGTCCCGATGATCCGGAGCACTTCGTCGTTCACGTTGCGCAGGTTGGCGTAGTTTTCGATCTCCTGCTCGTTGAGCTTGGGGCTCTTCAGGACGGTCGTCGAGACGATCCGGCTCGGATCGCGGATCAGGATCGCCCGCTCTTCGGCATTTCCCTTGATGGCCGCCTGGATCTTCTCGGCGACGTTCATCCGGACGATCCGCAGGAAGACCGGCGTCCGGCGCAGCGCCTCTTCGGCCGCCTGCTCCTCCGGCGTGAGCGGGATCTCGAGAACCGGGGCCGGCGTCTCCTCGACGAGCGCCTCGGGCGGCGGCAGCGGCACGTCGCCGGCCGGCTCCTCGGTGGGCGCGGGCGCGACGCGGGCCTGGAAGGCGATCTCCTCGTGGCCGACGACGTGCTCCTCCAGCTCCGTGAGGCGGCGCCGGGCGGGGCGCGACAGGGCCTGATTGGCTTTCAAGATTGCCGCGATCGCCGGATTCCTCGCCAGCCGGGACTCGTTGCCGATGATCTGATCCAGGACGGAGGCTTCGGAGACCCCCGCGAGATGGAGCAGCGCCTCGTCGCTCAGCGAAGGATTCGTGACGAGGCTCGCCAGGAGCGTCGGCGAGGTCCCGGGTCGGCGCGCGAAGTGCTCGAGGACGGCGCCGTCGGTGGCCGGGTCGCCGAGAATCGCGGCGAGCGCGTCCGCGGGCCAAACGGAAAGCGAGCGCTGCGCCTCGGCGGAGACCTCGGGGTCGCTGTCGGCCGACAGGCGGACCTGGGCCAGGATAGTCTCCTGTCTTCCCAGCGGCAGGGCGCCGCGCGCCGCCGCCAGCCGGGCGGCCTTGGGCGCCGCCGGATCGAGGACCCTCGCGAGGAGAGAGGCGTGGTCGGTTGCGGGGGCCGGCGACATCAGCGCTCCGGGGTGTTGGGAGGGCAGAGCTCGGCCGCCCGTTCCCGATCGAAGAGGAAATTATCGAGCGCGGCGCCGCGCTCGCCCAGCGGAAGGCAGTCGTTGCCGTTGATCCGCATCGTGATCGCGCCGGCGTCGGCGCTGCTCAGGCGGATCTCCTTGCGGCAGGTGAGGCGCACCGTGTCGCCCGCCGCAATCTCCCGGTTGAGGCGCTCCGTGCCGTCGCAGGCGAGCGCGACCCAAGTCGGCTCGGACACCGACAGCGACAGTCCCAGATCGGCGACGCGCCACGCGGTTTCCCTCGAGGCAGGGGCGCCTGGCGCGGCCGCGGCGGAGTCCGGGGTCTCGGGGCGCGGGGCCGGCTCAGGGTTCGCCAGGACCGGCGGCTGGGCGGCGGCGTCGAAGGGGAGGGTCTCCTTGTTCTCCGCGGACGCCGGAGACGAGATCGGGTCTCCGCCCACCTGCGCCTTGGCGGAGCGTTTCGGAAGCGAGCCGGCCGGCCGCGTCTCGATCGAGGGGCCGCGGAAGGCGATCAGCCAGACGCCGCCGGCGGCCGCCAGCGAGATCGCGGCGAGGCTGCCCGCCCAGGCCCAGTGCCGGGGGGAGACCTGCCGCCGGCGCGGCGCCGCGGGAGCGGGCTTTGCGGCGGGGATCTCCGGGACCGCTTCGATGTCGGCGCCGACGTAGCGGGGACGGATGGGCTGAGGGTTCTGCTGGACTCCGAGGTCGAAGAGATAGGAGGTGATCAGCGCCTCGGCGTCGAGCCCGATGAACTTGGCGTAGGCGCGGATGAAGCCTTTGTTGAAAACGCCTCCCGGGAGCTGGTCGAAGCGGTTCCCCTCCAGAGCCTCCAGGTAGCGCAGCCCGATCTTCGTGGCTTCGCAGACCTCACGCAAGGAGATCTTCCGGAGCTCTCTCTCCCGTTTCAGGGTCTCGCCGAAAGTCGCCATGGAAGCCGATCCAACGCGGGCCCGAGCCACAACCGGCGCGGGTGAGGACTCTGGGAGAAGGCCCGCATTCTAGGAAACCACTCCATTTCTGTCAACGGCGGCGCGGCGGCTCTGGAGGAGCTGTCTCGCCGTGGCCCGCACGAGACGCGGCACGACGGCCGAGGAGGCGATTTCCGCCAGCTCCCCGGGGGAAATCCATTCGAGAAATCTCAGGGAAACACCCGGCGGGGTCCTGGGATGCCGCAGGAGGGATATCCTCACCGCGTGGCGATCCCGCCAGCGCGGGTGGCTTCCCACGGCCGCCAGCACCGGCGCCGGCGCGCGCTCCTCCGAGCAGAGGGCGACCACTTCGTCCTCGACGAGGCGGGGATTGCCGAGCAACGCCGTGATCACCTCCTGATGAGCATCTCCGCGCAGCAGGGAGATGATCCCGGGGCCGGCCAGCCGGGCCAGCGCGATCCTCTCCCCCAGCGCCATCTCCTCGACCTTGCTCTTGAGGACCGTTTCCGCCTTCTTTTTCACGGGAGGAGGGGAGAAAGGGTCCTCGGCGACCTTCACCAGGTCCTTCCAGCGCAGAAAGTGGACCAAGTTGAGCTTCAGCGCCAGGGGGGAGTTTCGATGGACGACGATGTCGCGCTGGATTTCATATCGGGAGAGCCACTGCTTGTGGGCGGCGATCTTCTGAATCAGGCTGGACGGAAGCGACGGGTTCGAGAGGACGGGGAGGACGTGCTCTTCGCCGAAAAGGGGATTCTGCAGAGCTCCTTCGAGGTACCGGACGCCGGCGGCGGCGATCCGGAACCTGAGCTCCGCCGCGCCGGCCGCTTTCCCTGCCTGGAACTCCCCGTTCGATTTCGTATCCGAAATCATCCGGCCACCCGCGAGACGCAAGCGTCCAGCGGTCGAATATAGTGCCGGGGGAGGGGAAAGCAAGAGGAAGCTGTGGAGATCAGGGGAGTTAGCGAAGTATATAACCCGTTTTGACCTGACGGCTGGAAGTCAGCCGCAGGGCAAACGGGTGGCCGGTTTGGACCCGACGGCTGAGAACCTGCCGCGGGTCAACCCGGCCGAGGGTCGAAACGGGTCTTGCTGGCGGACCGGGGTCTTGGGTTTCCGAAGCGCTCGTTCGAGAGGCTTCCTAGAAGCGGTACCTCAGAAGGAAGCTCAGGATGTGGTTCGAATAGTCCTCGAAGTCCAGGCCGAGGTAAACGGCCTCCCGGGAGCCGGGATCGTTCCCCGGATCGCCCATGTAGGCCCGGTTGAAATCGGAAGCGAAGTTGCGCTCGTGCCATTTCTCATACCAGTAGCGGAACGCGAAGTCGAGGTTCTCCCGCAAGGCGCAAGTCAGGCCGGTCTGAGCGATGGCGAGCGTCGTCTTGACTCGCGGGAACTCGGTCAGCGTCGTGTCGCCGGAAGCCGCCCCTCCGGGAACGAAGTGAGTCTCGATCTCGCCCGTTCCCTTCGACCAGGTGTACGCCCCATCCAGGCGCCAGCGGCGGTCCTTCGTCAGATCGAAGTTGAAGCCGGCGTTGGCGGTGTCGTAGCGATCCTTGGAGTCGCTTCCCCAGTCGTCCAGCGGGTTGTCGGTGCCGATGCCGCCCGACACGTTGCGATAACGGCTGGCCATCCGGTACTCGCGGTCCTCCCAGGTGTAATCGGCGTAGAGGTTCCACCGGTCGCTCGGCGTGAATCTTCCGCCCACGGCGTACGTGGTGATCTTGTCGTCGATCCGGCCCGCCAGCAGGAGCACGTAGGTCTCGTCGATCGTGTCGAAGTTCCGATCCTCCGTGACGGTGAACGACTCCCCGATCTTCTTGCCGGTGTTCGGATCGAGATAATCGTCGCGGGCGAGGGTGGCCTCTGAGAAGAGCGTGAGCTTCGGACCCGGGGAGAACTCGGCCGTGAGCGTCGCCATGTCCCGGTCCCGATCGGTCCAGAGGTATTTCCGCTCCCCTTCGTTGGCGGCGGCGATGTTCGCCTCGCCGATCGGAAACGACTCCTCGAAATACTCGGCGTCGTACTCGTCGGCGCGCCGCTCCTGGTGGCGGCCCCACACGCGCAGCGTCAGGGAATCGGACAGGTCGAAGTCGAGGGCCAGCTTGAAGGAGTCCTCGTCCGAATCGGTCACGGCGGCGACGTTCCGCTCGAGGCCCTCCCGATCGAAAGCCGCCGTCACGCCGAGCCAGGCGAGGGGCTGGAAGCCGGCCGAGGCGCCCAGGTTGGTCTTTTCGTAGGAGTAGGGAAGGCTCCGCCGCTGGATCGGGTTGGTGGTGGCGCCGCAGGCGTTGGCGTTGCCGCACAGCGGAATCTGGTAATCGGTCATCACGTAATCGGTGAACACCAGGCTCGGGGTCTGGTTGTCGAAGTGGTAATCGCGGAACCAGGCGCTGTACCGGAGCCACGAAAGGGGCCTTGATGAGAGGCTGACCGACCCGAAGCTGATCTCGTGCTTGCCGTCGAGGCTCGAGGCGGGCAGCGGCGCGGTCGATCCGATCAGCAGCGTGTTGACCGTCTTCGGCAGGAAGGGATCGTCCTGGGTCGTCGTGTTGCGGGAGAACGTGGCGCTGACGCGGCTGTGGCCCGCGAAGTCGGCGCCTCCGTAGACCTCCCATTTGAAGAGCCGGTTGTCGCTCCAGGGGGACATCTGCATGCGGCCGGGATTGGCCGTCGTGGCGTTGACCGCGACGTCGGTCAAGAACAGCTGGTCGTCCCACAGGATGCGATCGGTGCCGGTCTCGAACTCCGAGAAGATCGCCCGCGCCCCGACGTTGAAGTGGCGGCTGGCGTACTCGGCGCCGACGCGGGCGTCGTCCGTCCGGAAGTCGAGCGGCGCGGCCACTTCGGCGGGAGAAAGCGCGAAGTACATACCCAAGGACTGAGGTGCCGTTCCGGTCCGGCGCTCGCGCTGGGCGTCCACCGAGAAGGTCCAGTGGCGGGTCGGCGTGAACTCGGCGCCGATCGAGGCCGTCTCGCGCTGCCACCCGACCGACACGTCGGGAGCGCTCGTCTGGACGGCGCTCTTGATGAGCGCGCCCTTCGTGCCGGCGTCCCACTCTCCGTCGGCGGGCGTCGTGTCGGCGCTGGCCGGAGCCGCCTGCACCGCGGCCTGGAAAGCGTCCTCCAGCATGAAGACGCCGTGATCGTGATGGGTGAAGAGCTGGTTGGCGTGATCGGTCCACCGCCGCGGGTTCTCCGCCCACGCGAAGCGGAACTTCCAGACGTCCTGTTTCCCCAGATCGAGCCAGACTCTTTGATCGAGCTGGCCGACGTCGCGCGCCGCGAGATCGAGATAGCGACCGCCGCCGCGCTCCCACGAGAAGAGGAGCCTCTCCAGGACGAACCCGTTGGGGACGTCGCGGTACTCGAGGAATTTGGCCGAATCGTTCGGATCCTCCCGCACGTACCACTGCGGACCCGCGAGGATCTCGCCTTCAATCGAAGAGTCGGTGATCTTTTTCGTTTCCTCCGCCGCCGCCGAGGGGAGCGCGAGGACGAGAAGCACCAGAAGGGTCACCTTCGCGTGCGTCGAGATTTTCATCGTCCCCCCTCTACCGGTTGAACCGGACGCCCGAAGGATGGTTCGAGCCGTGGATCTGCGAGTGGCAGTTCATGCAGCCGCGGTCGAACATCCTGGCGTTCGGGAAGAATTCGGGCGCCGTGGAGGCGTCCGAGTAGGGTTGCGTCGGGTGGCGCGTCTCGTCGTGGCATTGCTGGCAGAGGCGCGGCAGCTTCGCCACGAGCAGCCGCGGATGGAGCGACCCGTGCGGGTCGTGGCAGTTCGCACAGCTCTCCTTGACGGGGGGATGCTCCCACAAGAAAGGAGTCCGCTTCTCGGCATGGCACGCGTAGCAGTTCTCGTTGATGGAGTACTGCTTCAAGAGCGACGGCCCGGGGCCCCCGTGCACGTTGTGGCAGGAGCTGCACGTCATCTGCCGCTCCCGCATCGGCATGTGCGAGGAGCGCGCCAGCGACGCGTTGCGCCGCAAGTGGCAGCTCGTGCAGGTCGCGAACTCGTCGCCTTTCGTGAAGAGATGCGGCGGGGGCGTTCCAGTGTGGTGAATCTTGTGGCAGGTCAGGCACGACAGCCCTCTTCCCTCGTGGGCGCTGCCGAGCCAGTTCGAGCGATCCTGGCGCTCGTGGCAGGAGAGGCAGATCGCGTTGACCTCCACCGGCCGCAGGAGCCGCGGATTGCGGATCTTCGTCTTGTCCCCTTCGGCGGCGTGGGCGGCTCCCGGGCCGTGGCAGGTCTCGCAGCCGACCGCTCCGTCCCAATTCGCGACCCCGGTCTTCCCGTGGGGATTCCTCTTCAGTCCCGTCGCCATGTCCTCATGGCACGTGGCGCACGTCTCCTTGCCGACAAACTCGGAATGGCCCGGCGGTGGTGCGGTGCTGGGAGGCTCCGGCGGTTTGGCGGGCTCCTGCTCCTGGGTGGGCTGCTGCTCCTGGCCGCGCGCGGGCTGGAGGGAGTCCCAGCACGTCAGGCCGACGATGAAAGCCGGGACGACGATCCGCGCGAACCCCCGGAAAGGCATGACCGCGCTCCTTGAGATTGAGTGATAACCCCTAGTGCTGGAGGGAATATGCCACGGAGAATACAGCCGTTCCATCCTGCATTTGCATCAATTGCATCGGTTCGTATGGTGCGATTGCATTAGAGAACGGGGATTTCGAAGAGCTGCCTCTTGAAGGCGTAGGAAACTGCCTCGGCTTTGGAATGCACTTCGAGCTTCTTGAGGATGTTCTGGGTGTGGTTGCGGGCCGTGGAGGCGGAAATGTGAAGCGCGGCGGCGATCCCGGGAGTGGATTGGCCGGCCGCCAGCATCGCGAGAACTTCGACCTCCCGCGGCGTAAGGGTGCGGATCCGCGAATCGACGGAAGCGCGCGCGGCTTCCTGCACGGAGCGCGGCGGCGGAGAGATCTCCTCGCGGGCCTCCGGCATCAATGGCGGCAGCGGGTTGAGGATGTGCACCAGGAGGAAGTCGCCCGGAGCGTTCATCGCGAGATGCAGGATCGACACGTCGACGCTGACGGTGCTGGAGTCGCTGGCTCGAAAGCGTAGGACGAAAGGGCGAATGACCCGATCGTGCGCGGCCATCTGATTGATTGGGCAATTCTCCGAGCAGTAGTGATTCTCGTGGAGATCGCATCCGTGCAACAACGCCACGCACGAAGCTCCGATCGCCTCCTCGGCCGTGTACCCGAGCATCCGCTCCGCGGCGGCGTTCCACAAGACGATGCGATTGCGAGGATCGGTGATGAAGAGGGGATTGGGCGAATCGGTCAGCAGCCGGACGAGCGGGGCGATTATTGGGACGACTCGTTTCACGGGCGCCGCAATGCCATCGACCTCCGGCAATTTCTCGCCACTTTGTCGGATGCGCCGAGAGCGGCTTCGATCGAAGCGTGTCTTGGTCACGCACGTTTCTCCCGCGAGGTCCGGCTGCAGAAGACCGCCGCGATCACCGGTCATCGTACTCCCACGGAGCCGTGGGCCGCAACCCGAAATCGAAGCCGGTCGCCTCCTACCGGCCTTTGAGCTCCCGGCGCTCCTGAGTGATGACGCTCGACTTCGAAGGCGCGCCGGTGTCGGTGGCGTCTCGGTACTCCAGCCGCGCAACGACGGCGCGGGAGCCTCCCCTCAGCGCGACCCGGAACGATTCGTGCCGGGTCTCACCCGGCTTGAGGCGGCTGTCCAGCCCCGCTTTCGCACCGCTCACGAACATCTCGGGGAGAGTGTTCAGCGGCGCCCCCTGCGCATCGAGAATCTCACGTCGATAGATCGTCTCCTGAGGGTTCTCGAGAGCTCCGCTCGCGTTCTCGGCGCCGAGGACCAGCACGAGCGATTTCGTGGGCAGTCCGCCGGGGATGGGATGGCCGGCTCCTTCGTTGGCGACGGCGACGCGCACCTCGGCGACGGTGCTCGTCGCCGAGAACGACTCGATCTTCAAGCGGACCCCCCGATTGAGCTGACTCATCGAGCTTCCTCCCACCAAGCGGTGGAGGTTGATCACCCGGGGACCCTGCTTCTGAAGAAGGTCGTCATCGGCGATCTTCCCGGGGATGAGCGCCATATGGCAGTCCTGGCAGGCGATCCCGCGGGCCGGGAAGGGGCCCTCTTTCCAGCCGGTGTAGGTGACCAGGAGGGGGAATCCTTTTTCATTCGCGAACTCGTGACAGGCGGCGCAGAGCAGCGGGCTACCTCGATGCAGGAAGGAATACTCAGCGCGGTGTCCGGGGAAGGATCGCGAGTAGGCGAACGGCCCCCGCTTGACCGGACCGGGATCGAGCGTAAAAGGCTGCCCGGCGCGCTCGAGGCCCACCTCCTTGACCGTGTGGCAGAAATCGCAGGTCACCCCTTCGGCGCTCACCGGGTTCTTGAGATCGAGGTCGCCGGTGACCCGGGTCGTCGGGGCGTGACATTCGATGCAATCCTTCCGCGTCCGGGCGGGATCGGAGGAGAGCTTCATCGTTGCCTCCATGCTCCGGCGGAAGGAGGAGGTGGTGGCCGCATGCGCATGCGCCGACTCGGACCAACTCGCATGGATCGCCGCGTGGCATCTCTTGCACTCCGCTGCCGAATCGTAGGGGCCGGAGCGGGCTTTTCCGGGGCGCGCGGCGGTCGTTTTCTCCGCCGCCGGCGCCGATTCCCCGGCCGCCAACAACCATCCGGCGATCAAAACCAGTCCAGCAAAGCGACCCATGTCGGTCCCCCCCGGCACTCCCATGCTGCGATTGATCCCTTGATTCTTCCCCGGACACGCCCCCGCCGGAAACGGAGCCGATCCTATCAAAAATCACGAGCCTCTGTCGGAGTCTTGGGCGCATCGGCATTGGCGGTGGCGAGGATCTTGCTTTGCCAGCATATAGGGCCGCTTGGGGCGAGATTTTCGTTGACACGCCCGAGACCTCGCGGTAAATGCAAACGCAATACCCGGTGAAATGCGCCGGTCCCGGCGTGGCGGGATCGCGGTGCACTTGTGCCCTCGATCGTTGAGTTCCTATCGCGTCTCGAGAGGAGGTGAAGGGAGGGTCACGCCTCGCGCGTGAAAGCGGCAGCGCCGCTCGATCCCGGGCCGGGCGACAGGCCGGCGCCACCGGGTGCCAATTTCACAAGGACGATCTTCTGAAAGGAGCGTGCCGGATGAGGATCTTTCGTCACAACGCGGTGCTCGCGTTCCTGCCGTTGTTGGGGCTCGTCATGCTGGTCGCGGCCGGAGGCACTCTGCTGATCTCGGGCGGCCGGTATGCCGAAGCGCCGATGCAGTACGCCTCCGGAGGGCTGACCCCCGAGCAATATGCCCAGAGACAGGACGACATGAACCGCAGGCTCGCCGGGGAGCTTCCTGCCGCGGCGCTGGGTGCGGCGATTCGCGTCCCGTTGAGCCCGGCCGAGATCGACGCGGTCGACAAGGCTCCGCGCTGGGTCTCTCCGATGAAGGTCGGGATCGTCAAGCCCTTGACGCCCGGCGTCGAGCTCAGCGGCCTGACGCGCGGCCCGGGAAGAGGACCCACGACCGGCACGGAGGCTGCGGCCACTCCGACGCGTGACGGCGGCTTCGTGTGGGCGCAGGTGATCTCCTCGGAGAACGCCGGCGGCATCCGGCTGCACCTCGAGAACTTCTCGCTGCCGCGCAACGCCGAGCTTTACTTCTACAGCCGCAGCGGCCAGGCCTTCGGCCCCTACACCGAGTCGGGCCCGCACGGCAACGGCGATTTCTGGACGACCGCCGTCTTCGCGAATGAAGGAATCCTGCAAGTCCGGCTCCGTCCTCCCGTCAGCGACGACGATCTCCGCGGTGTGTCGCTGCGGATCTCCGAGGCCGGAATGATCACCCCGCGGTTCGTGCGCGACGTGCAGATCAGCCTTGACGCTCCCCCTCCTCCGGGCTGGCCCTGCGGGAACCCGAGCTGCCTGGTGGATGCGACTTGCGTCAGTGGCACCCCGGCCGATCCGGCGAAGCTGGCCGAGGCGAAGATGGAGTGGATCCAGGGAGCGTTCATCTACACTTGCACCGGCGGCCTGATCTCCGACAACAACCCGAATGCGAGTAACTACTTCCTGACGGCGAACCACTGCCTGAGCAAAAACAACAACGCCCAGAACGTCACTTTCTACTGGCGCTTTGCGACCTCCTCCTGCCCGGCCACGTCCTGCCCGAGCAACGGCGGCTGGCCCTATATCACGTCGGGATCGACGATCGCGGCGGCCGGACGCAAGGGTGATTTCACGCTGCTCCATCTGAATTCGAACCCGCCGGCCGGCTCGGTGTTCCTCGGCTGGACGAACGCGCCGGTGGCGAACACGAACGGCGCCCACCTGTATCGGATCAGCAACCCGAACTTCGGGCCCCAGGCCTACTCGCAGCACGACGTCGACACGGCCACCGGAACCTGCAGCGGCTGGCCGCGCGGCGAGCGCATCTACAGTCACGACGTCACGGGCGCGATCGACGGTGGGAGCAGCGGCTCGTCGGTGCTCAATGCCTCCTCCCAGATCGTCGGCCAGCTCAGCGGCCTGTGCGGCTTCAACGTGAACAATCCCTGCGACTCGGCCCAGAACGCGACCGTCGACGGGGCGTTCGCGTTCTACTACGCCACGGTGCAGCCGATCCTGAATCCGTAGCGTGAGGCGCGGCAGCGGACCGCTTCAACAACCGCCAGTCTCCTGAGAGGGGCCAGGCCCCCGCACCTCGGACGACGAGGGCGGGGGCTTGGCGTTTTCAAGAGCCGGAGACACGGCTTTCAGGGATGTCCGGACTGTCCGCCGATTCCGCCGCGGGTTATATTGCCGGGCGACGATGAGGATCGAGGTGGGTCCCAGTCGTGGGAATCGATCGGCGGTGTCGCGGGTGAAGCGAAGGTCTCGGGGCGTCCTGAGACGATCTGGGTGGCCCGCTTGAACTAAGGCTTCGGAATGCTCCGATGCGAGGTTCCTGTCCGATGAGAACGGCCGGAAGAAACAAGGGAGAGTCCGACGCAAGGCCGCACGACCGTAAGCCCGGCCTTTGCAAGGCCGCCGGGATGCTTGAGTGGGCGGCCGGGCTCGCTCTTGCTCTTTTCGCCATCGGATCGTCCGCGGCGCAAGTCCCCGTCTCCGAGCAGGGAAGGAGCGTCCCGGACCAGGGTCCCGCCCCGGTGGAGTTCGTCGACTCCAACCTGCCGCTTGTCGTCGTCGACACCCACGGCAAGCCGATCGAGAACACGCGCCGCGTCGAGGCGCTGTTCAGGGTGATCCAGGATCCCGTCGGCGGCCGGAACAACCTGGAGACCACTCCCGTCGCTTTCTCAGGGACCGTCGGGATCGAGATCCGGGGGCAGTCCAGCCAGACTGATCCCAAGAAGCAGTATGCCGTGACGATTCGTCCCGCCGCGGGCCAGGCGGGGGGCGGCGCCGCATTGTTAGGAATGCCAGCCGACATCGATTGGATCCTCCAGGGACCCTATCTCGACCGCAGCCTCATGCGGAATTTCCTCGCCTATCGGATGAGCCAGAAGACCGGCCGCTACGCCGCCCGGGCCCGCTTCGTGGAAGCCTTCATCGATGAATCGGGCTCCGGAAGGAACCAGGATCATTACCAGGGTGTTTTTCTGCTGATGGAGAGCCTCAAGCGCGGCGACTCCCGTATCGCGGTCAAGCCGCTGACCCAGGGCGACCCGAGTGGCGGCTACATCCTGAAGATCGACAAAGAGGACGAAGGAGACGAGTCGTTCCAGACGGCCAAGGGGACGAAACTCCTCTTCGTCTACCCGAGTCGTCCGACGCGGGCGCAGAAGGCCTACCTCCGGAAGTACTTCGACAGCTTCGAAGCGGCGCTCCGGAAGAAGCCGGAGCCCAAAGCGGCGCCGGCCTACGCCGACTACGCCGAGGTCGGGTCGTTCGTCGACTTCTTCCTGGTCAACGAATTCCTGAAGAATGTCGACGGCTTCCGGATCAGCACCTATATGAGCAAGGACCGCGGCGGCCGGCTGCGGATGGGTCCGGTGTGGGACTTCGATCGCTCCAGCGGGAACGTCGGCGGAGCGAAGCCCGACGGCTGGTACATCCTGCGCGAGTTCTCCAAGATGAAGCCGCCGTTCTGGTGGACGCGCCTGCTGCAGGACGAGCGCTTCGCCCGCCGCCTCGCCGATCGCTGGCACGAGCTGCGGGCCGGAGCGTGGAGCCGGGCGAGCCTCGACGAGATCATCGACTCCGCCGCTGCCCTTCTGGGCGAGGCGCAGGAGCGCAACTTCACCGCCTGGCCCGTCCTGGGCAGCGACACTCCCCCCTTCACCCTCGACCCGGTCGACAGCCCGACCTATGAAGGCGAGCTCCAGGAGCTGAAAGATTTCTTCACCGCCCGCGCCGCCTGGATCGACGCGCACGTCGAGAAGTTCCAACAGGCCCGCAAGAGCGCCTTGCTACCCCGGCGCCGCGCCGCCGCACGACGTCGCTAGACACTGACTAGCGCGGCGCGATCGCCGCGCCTAGGGCGCGCGGTCCAGGGCCTGGGCCAGATCGGCGACGATGTCCCGGTCATCCTCGCACCCGACGCTGAGCCGGATGAAGCCTTCGGGGATCGCGTCGCCGCCCCACCGGGCGCGCCGTTCCGCGCTGGTGTGGACGCCGCCGAAGCTGGTCGACTCGATGACCAGCTCGCACGATCCCAGAAAGCGCTCGGCCCTGCTTCGGTCGGCCAGCGCGAAGCTGACCACCGGACCGTAGTACTGCATCTGCCGGGCCGCAACTTCATGCGCCGCGTCCCCGTGCAGTCCGGGATAGCGAAGGCCGGTCACGTCTCTCCGGCCGGAGAGGTACTCGGCCACGATGAGCGCATTGCGGCACTGCCGCTCCAGTCTCATCTCCAGCGTCGCCAGGGAGCGGTGGGCCAGCCACACCTCCATCGGACCGGGCACGGCGCCCGTCTGGTTGCGCCACGACCGGAGCCGGTCCGCCCAGGCCGCGTCGCGCACGGCGACGTGGCCGAGGATGAGGTCGGCATGTCCGGTGAGCGCCTTGCTGTCCGACGCGACCGAGAAATCGGCCCCGAGCTCGAGCGGGCGCTGCCCGAGCAGCGTGGCCGTCGTGTTGTCGACGGCGACGAGCGCTCCTTGACGGCGCGCCGCCTCCGCCAGCGCGGCGATGTCGCAAACCTCCAGCCCCGGATTGCTGGGAGACTCTAGCCACAGGAGCTTGGCTCCGTCCAGCACCCGGGCCTGCCCGTTGGCGGCGGTGGGCGCCTGGCGCACCTGAATGCCCATCGAGCCGAAGAAACCCTCGGCCAGCAGCCGCGAGGTGTAATAGCTGTCGGCGGGCAGCACCAGGATGTCGCCGGGCCGCAAGGTCGAGCCCAGCACCGCCGCCACGGCCGCCATGCCCGAGGCGAACGACAGCGCGGTGCCCCCTTCCAGCTCGCCCAGCGCGCCTTCGAACCGGGTCCAGGTCGGATTGTGGTAGCGCCCGTAACTGTAGGGGCTCCCCGACGGGTCGCCGGCGGCGTGATAGGTGCCGGCGAAGGTGACACCTGGCCGGATGGGCTCTCCCGGCGCGGCGGCCTCCAGGCCGGCGCGGACGACTTTCGTTCTGATTCGCATCGCAGTGTTCTCCCAAGGGTCCCTGACTCTACGCGGTCTTCTTGCGTGGTGAGGAGGAAGATCGCCGCCAGAAAGAACAGCAGGAGCAGGCTGCCACGTCCCCCTTCTTGACCAGGTCGCCCTGATCGACCGGCCGGGAGAGAATCCGGCCGGCCACCTCGGGCATGACGTCGACCTCCACCGCCTCGATCGTCCCGGAGTAATGGGCTGGCGCTGCCGCTCCCCCGAGCAGCCGACGGATAGACCCAGGACCGCGGCGATGAGAATCGGCCGGCAAGAGAGCATATTTCGCGGATGCTATGGGATGGGCGCGAAGACGTCAACAAAGGGCGGTGCGGAGCCCCTGCAGCGGGCGAACCGAGAACTCAAACCCCGACGCAGGGTTCTGACAGCCGCGCGGCGGGTCGAGTGGTAGCCTCCTCGCGGGAGGAACCCGTGAGAAAGCGGCTGGCTTCCGGATTCACCTTGCTCGGCTTGTGGATCGCCGTCGGCCACGGATCGCCGCAAGCGGCCGCGATAGCGGTAAGAGCTCCCAAAGCGCCGCGCCTCCAGATCGGCGATCCATCCCTGAACGGCGGAATCTACCAGCCCTTCACGAGCCGGTGGCTGGAGTTCTAAGTGCGCCCCGACGGGACGCGGGAGGAGAAATCGGCCGCTTGCGAACGGATGACCCTCGAGAAAGCCGGCAGTCGGAGGGTCCTGACGTCCAGTGGACGCTGACCGGCGAGAACCGGGGAGATCACCTGTTGTTCCAGCTCGATCTCGAGACGCTCGCGCCTCTCCTTGTCGAGACCTACGACGCCTTCTCCGGGACGAGCACGCGCTTCGACTTCGGGCCTTCGGAGATGAGGATGCGGTGCGCCGCCGACTGCTGTCCCCCCGCGGGGCGAAACGCGGCGGGGGAGGCGATCGACGAGACCATTCCACTCGAGGCTCCCGTGTTCGAATTCTTCCAGGCTTCCTGGGGAACCCATCTGGCCATCCTCCCTCTGCGGAGTGGCTATCGCGCGACCCTCCCAGTCTTAAAGCCGGGAGCAGGATGTCACGCAGTCCGCCTCGCGGCGCCGGGCGCGAGGTGGATGACCTTCGAGGTCGGCGAGCCGGAGCACGTCGCTTTCGAAGGCCGCGCCGTAAAAGCCTGGCGCAACTTCACCGCAAGCCAAGTTCGTGATTCACGTGAGGCGGGAGCCTCCTTACTGGATCCGCTACGAGGCGCCCGGTCCCGGAGGAACGGTGCAGATCTACGAACGAGTTCCCGCCGAGCCCGATTCGTGTTCGTGATACAGCGAGTGAGAACGGGCAAGGCTACGCTTGGTTTCCCTGACCAACTGATGAATACCTTCACCTGGTTGGGATCCTAGAAATCGACTTGATTCCAATCGACTTCGTAACTTGCTGAATCTATGGAGCCGGCGGCCGGGATTGAACCGGCGACCTACTGATTACGAATTTCAAAAAACCACTTTCCTGCAATTTCCTCTTGTATCTCCCTGCCTGACTGTTCAATGATTTAGGTCGCTTCAAGGCACCCCTCGTTTCCCTCGGTTTCTTTCCGTCGGGTTACTCGTGGGTTGCTAGGGGAAAGTGCCTAGAACCACTGAATGAAAATCAGGGGGCGAGAAATGAACGTGAAAAGGATCAGCAAGCGAGTGGTGGATGCGGCGGCGCCCGGTGCCACCGACCGGTTCCTCTGGGACGGCGAACTGCCAGGTTTCGGGCTCAAGGTGACGCCGAGAGGAGGGAAGACCTACGTTTTCCAGTACACCAAGGGACGTCGGAAAAGACGGTACACAATCGGTTCGCACGGAGCCCCCTGGACTCCCGACGAGGCCCGGAAGGAAGCTCTGCGTCAGAAGGGCCGAGTAGCCGCTGGGTACGACCCGGCCGACGAGCGCGCCAGGGCTCGAGAGGTACCGGTCTTCTCTGATTTCGCGAAGCGGTATATGGAGGATTACGCCAAGCTCAAGAAGAAGCCATCCAGCTTGTACGAGAACGAACGGATCCTAGAGAAGCTCCTCAAGCCAAGGTTCGGGACCCAGCAAATCGGGCACATAACCCGACCCGATGTCGTGCGGTTCCACCTCGACCACCGGGCCACCCCCTTCCAGGCCAACCGTGCGCTTGCTTTGCTATCGAACATGATGAACATCGCGGAAAAGTGGGGACTCCGTCCAGACGGATCAAATCCCTGCCGACACATCGAGAAATTTCCAGAAACGCGCCGTCAACGGTTCCTTTCCCAAGCTGAATGGAACCAGCTAGGGATTGCCCTTGCCGAAGCTGAGAATGCGAAAGAGGAGCCCATCTCAGCTATCGCCGCAATCCGGATGCTTGCCTTCACGGGCTGCCGAGTATCGGAGATTTTGACGCTCGAATGGGAACACGTCGATCTGGAGCGGGGCTCCCTACGGCTTCCCGACAGCAAGACCGGGGCGAAGCTCGTTCCTTTGTCCGCACCCGCGAGAGAAATTCTCGATCATTCCCCGCGAATTGAAGGGAATCCTTACGCATTCCCCGGCCGCCGAAAAGGAGGTCCACTCGTCGGCCTATCGCATATCTGGGGCCGGATTCGAGAGAAAGCAAAGCTGAATGATGTGCGGCTGCACGATCTCCGGCATTCATACGCTAGCGTCGGAGCGGCAGGCGGTTTAAGTCTCCACATTATCGGCACCATCCTTGGGCATCGCCAATCGTCCACCACGCACCGATATGCTCACCTCTCAGAAGATCCCGTGCGTGCCGCGGCGGATCGAATCGCCGGAAGCATTCAGTCCGCCATGAAGGGCACCGAGGCGAAGATTCTGAAGTTCGGAGAAACCGGGAGGACCCAGTAGTCCGATTGCCGGAAATTACTACCATGGGAGCAAATATGAAGAAAAGGGGGATTCCACTCGGCGGAGCGCTGCGTCAATTCTCAGCCCCGGATGAATGGGAGAAACTTGAGCAATTAAGGAGAACAATGTCGAGCGCTATCAATGAAAAAATGGAAGCAATCCTAAAAAAGGACTTTTCAATTGATCCCTCGAAATCACTTCGTTACATGAACGCTTACTCGGATCTCGACAGGAGGCTAACTAGCGAATTGCTTGAAAAGCTTAAATCCGGGGAACTCTCAGCAACTGGATACTTCAAGGGTCAACCCCCCCAAGCAGGAATTTCACTAATCCCCAGCCAGTTATGGGAGAGTCTAAAACCGAGTTTCTTAAAATCGACAGCTTCCGGTGGAGGTGTTGAGATAGTGGGAATTCGTGTTTTCGAGAACCAGCCCCAAACGATTAAGAAGGAAAAGGATTTGCAACGATGGTTCAAACAAAAGGTAACTTCTAATTATCGCCCTTCAAGCAAGCAGAGAATGTTCGCTGAAGCACAAGTGGCGTTTGGAGGAGAACTATCAGAACGTGCATTGCATAGGACGTGGAAGAACAATGCGCCGGAGAGTTGGAAGAGGCCAGGTCG
>DASYRE010000026.1 GCA_036004685.1 Candidatus Polarisedimenticolia bacterium
CAGACCGCGGGGTGAAGCTGCGCGACAGTCTTGCCTTCCTGGAGAAGGCGGTGGAGCTGGAGCCGGACAATTTCGCCTACCTCGACAGCCTGGGATGGGCTCATTTCCGTTTGGGCCGGCTCGAGTCGGCGGAGACCCTCCTGGGAAAGGCCGCCGGGTCTTCCCGAAATGACGCGACCGTCCTGGATCACCTCGGAGACGTGCTCGCGGCGCGCGGGAAGTCGGCTGAAGCGGTCTCGGCCTATCGGACCGCGCTGCAGCACGGCCCTGAAAAGCCGGAAGAGATTCGTAAGAAGATCCGCAAGCTCGGAAGCAACCCGGACGAGCCGTGACCGGGGCGAGTCGAGCCCTCCTGATCCTGATTCCGACCCTCTTGGCCGTTCTTTCCCCGGGCTGCGCCGGAAGAATCCGCCCTTCCGCGCTTCCCCCCGCAGGGGGCAGAACCGAGGGGTTCCGGGCCCAATACCGCCTGCAAGCCTCGGGGGAAAGCCGCGTCCGAAGGGCCCGTCTGATCGTCGCCTATCTTCCTTCGCGGCGGCTGCGGCTGGAGATCCTGGATCCCCTGGGAGGGAGCCGGTCGGTGCTCGTCTCGACCGACCAAGGGGCGCTCCTGATGGATCCCGTGGCGCGCGAGTACCGCCTCTTCTCGGGCGGCGAGGAGGCCTTCGCCGCGCTGGCGGGCGCTTCGCTCGACCCCGATCTCCTCCCGGCGCTTCTTCTCGCCGACCCCTCGCTGGCGCCCGGCCTCCGGTGCCAGCCGCCGCGCCTTCCCCGGGAGCCGCTCACCTGCGGGGACGGCGAGGGGAGCGCCGTCCTCCACGTCCGCAAAGGGGGAGAAGAGTGGGAGATTCTCGTGCCGCCGGGGGCCGCGCTCCATGCCCGCCTGAGATGGGAGCCGGGAAACCGGACCGGGCCGCCCCGGGAGATTCGCCTGCGCGGAGACCGGCCGAAATTCCGGGCCGATCTCGTCCTGCTCGACATGCTGCCCGGGGCCCCTCCCGAGGATCTCTTCCCGCTCCGGCCGCCCGAGTCGTTCCGCTTGGCGACCGAATCATCCCTTGCGAGACCGCGCCGATGAGACCTCCCGGGCGTCTCACCCTGCGGCCGCACGCCAAGATCAACCTTGGTCTTCGAGTCCTGGGGACCCGGAGCGACGGCTACCATGAGATTCGCACGCGGTTCCAGACGATCGATCTGGCCGACGAGCTGGAGATCGAAGCGTCGTCGAACGACGTCGAGCTGGCGGTGGAAGGCGAGGCGCTCGCGGCCGATCGGACGAATCTCGTCTGGCGCGCCGCGGAGCTGATCCGGTCCAGGAGATCCGGGCTTCCCGGGGCGCGCCTCCGGCTGAAGAAGTCGATCCCCATCGCCGCCGGACTGGGGGGAGGAAGCAGCGACGCCGCCGCCACGCTGCTCGCCCTGAACCGCCTCTGGGGATTCCCCCTGGAGCGCCATGAGCTCGTCGAGCTGGCGATCCGCCTGGGTGCCGACGTACCCTTCTTCCTGCACGGCGGACTCGCCCTCGGCACGGGGAAAGGAGATGATTTGGAGCCCCTGCCTGATCGGGATCCTTTCCCGGTCTGCCTGATTCTCCCCCCTTACGGATCCCCCACCGAGGAAGTCTACCGTCTGTGGGATCGGCGCCGGCCCGCTGCGATCGAGACAGTCGGGGCCGAAGCCGCTGTCGTGAGCGAAGACACCCGCAGCGTCCACAACGATCTGCAGGAAACCGTCTTCTCGCTTCATCCGGAGCTTGGCGCGATTCACGAGCTGCTGTACCGCGCGGGGGCTTTCGCCGCCTCCCTTTCGGGAAGCGGCTCGTCGCTCTACGGGCTTTTCCGGTCGCCCGAGGAGATCCGCGCTTTGCGAGAGTCGCGCGATTGGGGCGCCTTCAAGGTCTTGACGTGCCGGACCGTCTCCCGCCCGGAATACTGCCGCGCTCTCGGAGCCCAAGATCCCTTCGAGCCAGGGAGTTCTTGACAGAAAACTTCCGAAGATGCTACGGTATACGGCCGCTTCGACAGGGTCAGTGCGCGCGATGATCCCGTCCCGGCGCAGGGACATTCCGACCGGGCAGGGTCCGACCTCGGCCCGGCGTGCCCCCTGAGAAGTAATCCATCCTCCTGATTCCGACCGGACGGCAGGCCCGCAGGGCGGGCCGGCGGGAAATGTCCCGCGCCGCCGGCGCCGGTTAAGGAGGCCATCGGGCTACTGGGGCGTCGTCAAGCGGTAAGACACTGGACTTTGGATCCAGCATTCGGAGGTTCGAATCCTCCCGCCCCAGCCATCCGCCGGGCCGCCGTCAGGCCGGCGATTTCGCCGCCGCTCAGGACGCGACTCAGGACATGAGATGAAGAACCGAGACATGTCGATCGAAGGGGCCATCAAGATTTTCTCCGGCAGCGCCCATCCCGAGCTGGCGCAGGAAATCTCTGAGTATCTCAAGATCCCCCTGGGATCGATCAACTTGACCCGGTTCAGCGACGGCGAGTCCTACTGCCAGGTCCTCGAGAACGTGCGGGGCGCGGACGTCTTCGTGATCCAGCCGGCGTCCCCTCCGGTGAACGAGAACCTCATGGAGCTGCTGATCATCATGGACGCGCTGAAACGCTCGTCGGCCCAGCGGATCACGGCCGTCCTTCCGTACTACGGCTATGCCCGGCAGGATCGCAAGGACAAGCCGCGCGTGCCGATCTCCGCGAAGCTCGTGGCCGATCTCATCAGCGCCGCCGGAGCCGATCGGGTGCTGGCCATCGACCTGCACGCCCCGGCGATCCAGGGCTTCTTCAACATTCCGGTCGATCATCTGTTCGCCGCGCCGGTCCTGATCGAGAACGTCGCGCGCCTGAAGATCCCGAACCTCGTGATCGTGTCGCCCGACGCGGGCGGCGTCGAGCGGGCCCGGGCCTACGCGAAGCGGCTGCAGGCCTCCCTGGCGATCATCGACAAGCGGCGCACCGAGAAGAACGTCGCGGAGATCCTCCACGTCATCGGCGAGGTGCGGGGGATGAACGCGTTGATCGTGGACGACATCGTGGACACGGCGGGAACCCTGACCGGGACCGTCAAGGCACTGAAGCAGGAGGGTGTCGACAAGATCTACGGCTGCTTCACCCACGCCGTCCTGTCGGGCCCCGCCATCGAGCGGCTCCGCGCCTCGGAGCTCGAGCAGGTTTTCGTCACCAACACGATTCTCGTCGATCCGCGGAAGCAGACCGAAGGGCGCTTGAAAGTCCTGTCCATCGCCAGCCTGCTCGGGGAAGCGATCCAGCGGATCCACACCAATTCGTCCGTCTCCTCCCTTTTCGTCTAGGGGAGCCGGGCGGCGGGCGCGGCAGCGTCCCGGGCTGAAAGGAGGAAGTCGCATGGCCGAAGTGATGATCGACGTCTCGCCCCGTACGGAGTTCGGGAAGAACCCCTCCCGCCGGCTGCGGCGCGCCGGCATGATTCCCGGAATCGTCTACGGCTCGAACAAGCCGCCGGTCCCGATCTCCGTGGATCCGAAGCAAGTCGAGAAGATCCTCCGCTCCGAGAGCGGCGCGAACAGCATCTTCATGCTGAACCTGGTGGGCAAGGATCAGCGCCGCTACGCGATGATCAAGGCTTTCCAGACCGATCCGGTGTCGAACCGCCTCCAGCACACCGATTTCATCCGCATCCAGATGGACGAGGTCGTCCAGGTGAACGTTCCCATCCAGACCGTGGGAGAAGCCCCGGGCGTCAAGCTCGACCTGGGGATCCTGGACATCCCGCTCAGGGAGATACGCATCGAGTCCCTCCCCGCGGACATCCCCGACGCCTTCAAGGTGGACATCTCGTCCCTGAAAATCGGCGATACGATCCGCGTCGCCGATCTGAATATCCCTCCCAAAGTGAAGATCCTGACCGATCCGAACCAGACGGTGGCGGTCGTGGCGCCTCCCGCCAAGGAAGAAGAGGTGGGCGCGCCGGTGGTGGCCGAAGTGACGGAGCCGGAAGTCATCAAGAAAGGGAAGGCCGCGTCCGAGGAGGGCGGGGAAGCCGAAGAAGCCTCCAAGGAAACGAAGCCGGAGAAGAGGGACTCCAAGAAGGAGGGTTGAGGCCGCGGAGCTGCTTCCTCTTGAAAGTAGTGGTCGGACTGGGGAATCCGGGGCGGCGTTACGCGGAGACGCGGCACAACCTCGGATTCAAGGCGGTGGAAGAGTTCTGCCGCCGAGAGCGTCTCGTCTGGGACGGGGAAGAGTGCCGTTCGCGGATCGCCCGCGGCGCCATGGCCGGCGAGGACGTCGTGGTGGCCGAGCCGCAGACCTATATGAACCGGAGCGGCGAAGCGGTGGAATGCCTCCTCCGGGCCAGCGGCGGTGGGCCTTCCGACCTGCTGGTGGTCTGCGACGATGCGGCGATCGATCTCGGCGCCGTGCGCGTGCGCCGGTCGGGGAGCGCCGGCGGACACCGGGGGCTCGAGTCGATCATCGCCGCGCTGGGCACCGAGGATTTTCCGCGCCTCCGGATCGGCATCCGGACCGCTCCGGTCCTGAGCGGCGATCTCGCCGAGCGCGTCCTGGCTCCCTTCTCCCGGGAGGAGAGCGAGGAAGCGGGGCGGCAGGCCGCCCGGGCGGCCGAGTGTATCCGGACCGTGCTGGAGCAGGGCGTCGCCGCGGCCATGAACCGTTTCAATCGCAGGCAGCCGAATGAACCGTCGGCTTGAGTCGTCGATCCGATTCTCGAAATGGCCCGGGCTCCGGCCCGAAGGCCGGAGGAAAACTCGATGGTAAAATACGAATCCATTTTCATCACGGAGCCGGGCGCGACCGACGACGAGGTGGCGGCGCTCATCAAGGGATTCGAGGACACCGTCACCACCGGAAGCGGGAAGGTCCTCAAGGTGGAGCGCTGGGGAAAGCGAAGGCTGGCCTACCGGGTGGGGCGGCACGAGGACGGCAACTACACCCTCTTCTACCTGGAATGCCCGCCGGCGGCGGCCCGCGAGCTGGAGAGGCGCTACCGCATGAACGATCGCATCATCAAATACCTCACGGTCCGGATGGATCGCAGCATTCCGGAAGATCAGCCCGCGCGCGCGGGCGACTCCCCCGAGGTTCGGGGACCGGAGCCCGTGGAAGCGGAATGAGGCCCGCCCGCCGGGGCCGCGCGGAGGACGATCACGATCATGGATCCCCGAGATCGAGACAAAGCCAAGAAGAAGCAGTTCCGGAAGAAATTCCTGTTTCGCAAGAAGAAATTCTGCAAGTTCTGCGAAGAGAAGATCCCTTACATCGACTACAAGGACGTGAGACTGCTGCAGGGCTTCACCCCCGAGCGGGGGAAGATCTTCCCGCGGCGGATATCGGGGACGTGCGCCAAGCACCAACGCGAGCTGATGCAGGCGATCAAGCGCGCGCGCAACATCGCGCTGCTGCCCTTCACGGCGGACTGAGGAGGAGGGAACGATGAGGATCGTGCTCCGGACCGACGTGGAGAACGTGGGCCGGCGAGGCGAGGTCATCAAGGTCGCCGACGGCTTCGCCCGCAACTTTCTGCTTCCCAAGAAGCTCGCCCTCGAGGCGACGCCGGGAAACATGAAGCGGATCGACCAGGAGCGCAAGGTCCAGGAGGTCCACGAGGCGAAGGAGAAGCAGGAAGCCGAGGTCCTGGCGGGCAGGATCGCGCAGCTTTCGTGCACGGCCGTCCGCAAGGTGGGGGAGAACGAAGTCCTCTACGGCTCCGTGACGACCGCCGACATCGCCGAGCTCCTGGAGAAGGAAGGGTACTCGCTGGACAAGAGGAAGATTCTCCTCGACGAGCCGATCAAGGCGCTGGGAATCTACGAGGTCCCCGTCAAGATCCACCCGCAGGTCACCGCCAGCCTCAAGGTGTGGGTGGTGAAGGAGTAGCTCTCGAATGCCGTCGAAGGGAGTCTCCACCACCGTCGCCTGCCTGGCGGCCTGGATCGTGCCCGGCGGCGGGCATTATTACCTCGGAAAGCGCAAGCGGGGCCTGCTGTTCTTCGGCGTGGTCCTGGCCACATTCTTTCTGGGCCTCCTGAACGAAGGCCGCTCCTACCTCGTGGACCGGGAGCAGCCCCTTTCCTATCTCGGGACGTTCGCCAACGTCGCCCTCGGCCCCCTGGAGCTCCTCAGCCGGCAGTTCACCTTCGGACAGATCGCCTACGCGCTTCCCGCCGATCCGAACGACGCGCAAGGGATCCGGCTCCTCGCCGCCATGCGGCGCAAAGTGATGAGCGTCACCGACGAGTACGGCACCACCTACATCCTCGCGGCCGGGTTGATGAACATCCTTCTCGTCCTCGACGCCTTCGACATCTCCATCGGAAGAAAGGCCTGAGATGATCCGGTCCCACTTCCTGAACATGGTGATCTTCTCCGCCTTGGTCTCGGTGTTCTTCGCCTTCCTGACCCAGAGCGATCGCCGGGAACGGCTCAAGGTGATAGCGATTCTCTGCCTCTCGATGATCGTCCTCTCCTTGATCGTGGCCTACGCCATGTACTTCTTTCCCAGCTCTCGGTGAAGCGGACCCTTCATCTCGGCGCGCTCTGGCTTCCCGTCATCCTCTACGGAGGCCTGGTCTACTACTTCTCCTCCCTGCCGCAGGCGGCGGTCGCGGGGAGGTTCCCCGACTATTTGCTCCATCCGATCGAATACGCGGGCTTCACGCTCCTGATCCTCCGCGCCTTGAACGGAGGCCTCCGCGCGCCTTTCCCTGGACGGGCGCAGCTGGTCGCCCTCGTCCTGGCGTCGCTGTACGCGATCTCGGACGAGTTTCACCAGCTCCACGTCCCGAATCGGAACGCCAGCCTCAAGGACGTTCTGAGCGACACGCTGGGAGCGCTTTTCGCCGTCGGCGCGGCGGAGATCCTCCAGCGCGGGCTCTCCCGCCGGCGGTCGCGCCCGCTTCCCGTCAAGCTCTACGTGCGGTCCGGCTGCCATCTCTGCCACGAAGCCCGGGACGTCCTGCAGCGCGTCGGCGCGGCGATTCCGCTGTCGATCGCCGAGGTGGACGTGGACTCCGATCCCGATCTCGCCCGGCGGTTCGGCCCGGAGGTCCCGGTCATCACTGTCGGGGCCGACAAGATCTCCAAGCTCCGTCCCCGCGAAGCGGCGATCCGGCGGCGGCTCGAGCGGATCGCCGCGCGCGCCTCCTGACGGCGATCGCGCCGCGTTGCGGGGTCTGCGCTCCTTGGGCTAGACTCGGCCCCCCATGCCGCCCGCGAGGGCGGCCGCAGAGTCGGGA
Organism: Candidatus Polarisedimenticolia bacterium; assembly: GCA_036004685.1. Lineage (NCBI taxonomy): Bacteria > Pseudomonadati > Acidobacteriota > Candidatus Polarisedimenticolia > Candidatus Polarisedimenticolia bacterium. The sequence goes on from DASYRE010000026.1 coordinate 7,232, forward strand.
GAGCGCTCCATGAAGCGAATCGCCGTCATCCCTGGAGACGGAATCGGCATCGACGTCACCCGCGAAGCGGTGCGCGCCCTGGAGACTGTGTCAGGATGGTCGGGGGCCGGATTGCGGCTGGATTCCTTCGATTACGGGGCGGAGCGCTACCTGCGCACGGGGGAGACCCTTCCCGCCGGAGCGATGGAGCGCCTCGCGGAGTACGACGCCATCCTCCTGGGCGCCCTGGGCGACCCGCGCATCCCCGACATGAAGCACGCCGCGGACATCCTGCTCGGGCTCCGCTTCGGCCTCGATCTCTACGTCAACTATCGCCCCATCCGCCTGCTGGACGAGCGGCTGTGTCCGTTGAAGGGACGCGCCCCGGAGGAGGTCGATTTCGCGGTGTTTCGGGAGAACACCGAAGGGCTCTACGTCGGGATGGGAGGGATTTTCAAGAAGGGAACTGCCGATGAAATCGCCGTCCAGGAGGACGTGAACACCCGGAAGGGGGTCGAGCGCATCATCCGCCACGCCTTCGAGTTCGCGCGGGCGAGAGGCAGGAGCCGGGTCGTGATGAGCGACAAGTCCAACGTCCTGACTTACGGCCACGATCTCTGGCAGCGCGTCTTCGCGGCCGTGGCGTCCGAGTACCCGGGGATCGAAGCCCGTCACCTTTACGTGGACGCGCTCGCCATGCAGATGGTGAAGGACCCGTCCCAGTTCCAGGTGATCGTCACGTGCAACATGTTCGGGGACATCCTCACCGACCTGGGGGCGCAGCTGCAGGGGGGGCTCGGCATGGCCGCCTCGGCGAACATCCACCCCGGGCGCGTCTCGCTGTTCGAGCCGGTCCATGGCTCGGCGCCCAAGTACGCCGGGAAGAACGTCGCCAACCCGTTCGGCGCCATCCTCACCGCCGCGCTTCTCCTGGAGCACCTCGGGCTCCTGGAGGAGGCGCGGCGCATCGAGTCGGCCGTGGTCGCCCTCATCCGGACGCATCGGACGGCCCAGGAGCTCGGCGGCCGCCTCGGAACGCGCGAGGTGGGAGAGGCCCTCTGCGAGGAGATCCTGAGGCCCTCCCCTCCGGCGTGATCGGCACCGATCCCGAAACCTCAGCGCGCGGCCGGAGGCTCCGTCTCCTTCTCCTGGCGCAGCGCCAGGATCCTGCCCTCGTACCGGCCGTAGCCCACCAGAAGCTTCTCTCCGGCGCGGACCGGCGGGGTCGTGAACCATTCCCCCTCCAGATCGAGACGGTATTCGCCGAGGAGCTGCAGCTCGGGCAGAGAGAGCGCGATGAGCCGGCCGGACGTGTAGGGCGAGAGGAACAGCCTCTCGCCGATCACCAGCGCCTCGTCCGCCAGGCGGTGGCTCATTCTCACCCGCAGAACCAGATGCCCCGAACCCGCCTTGAGGGCGTAGACGTAGTTGTCGTAGGAAAGGAAGTAGACGCGGCGCTCCAGGCCGAAGGGAATCGCGCGGACCAGTCCACCGACCTTGTAGCTCCAGCGGCGCCTCCCGCTGTACCGCAGGGCCCGCAGCCGGTTGTCCTCGGTCCCGAAATAGATGCTTCCCCGGTAGCAGAGGAACGGGGAGCGAACCGCCGAGCCGGTCTCGCTGATCCACAGACGGCGCCCGGTCTGGCGGTCGAAGGCCTCCACCGTTCCCGCCTCCGTCCCCGCCACGATCAAGCCGCGGCAGGCCTGCACGGGCGTCGAGGGCGCTCCCCGGAGATCGACGCGAAACCGCTCGCGCCCTCCGGTGTCCAAGGCGACGATTTTTCCCGCGCTCAGGGCGACCAGCAGATAGTCGCCGGCGGCGGTGGGCTGGACGGCGATCTCCCCCCCCGCCTGCACCGTCCAGAGCGTTTCCCCCGCGGCCGCCTGCAGGGCGACGATTTTTCCCGAAGCGGTCGCCTGGACGATCGAGCCCGCTACCTGGACGGGCCCCCCTGCCGGCTTCTCCGCCAGATCCTGCCGCCAGAGGAAATGCCCGTCGGCCGCCGAGAAGGCCTGCACCATGCCGCTTTCCACGGCGGCGACGACCTTGTCCTCCAGGGCCAGCAGCGGCCCCGCGAGGGGTGAGCCGAGGGGAATCCTCCACTCCTCGACCAGGCGGATCCGCTGCTCGGGGGACGGCGGGGGCGCGGGAATCTCCTCGAATCCTCGGCGGTTCTTCTTGTCCTGGGTCGCGAGCGGATCCTGGATCGCCTTCTGAGGGGCGACCATCGACAGCCCTGCTCCCATCGTCAGGAGCAGCAGGCAGGCTGCGCTCCGTTTCGCCAGCGCCCCGCGGGATAGCACGTCGTCGACCCTCCTCGCCAAGCGGAGCAGTATACCCAGGCCGCCTTCGCGGCGAAAGGATCGCTCATTGCAGCGGGGGGGGCGCTGTGCTAATCTCCGACCCTTCCGAGCGCGGAGACACCCCATCCATGATTCAGGCCGTCAAGGGCACCCGGGACATCCTGCCCGCGGAGTCCGGAAAGTGGCAGTTCGCGGAAGCCGCCGCCCGCCGCGTTTTTCGCCGTTACGGGTTCCGCGAGATTCGCACCCCCGTGTTCGAGTCGACCGAGCTCTTCGCGCGCGGCATCGGCGAGGGGACCGACATCGTCTCGAAGGAGATGTACACCTTCCGCGATCGCGGCGAGCGCTCCCTGACGCTGCGCCCCGAGAACACCGCCCCCGTCGTCCGGGCGGCGATCGAGCACGGACTCTTCCAGCGCGCCGATTCGGAGCGCCTCTATTACATCGGCCCCATGTTCCGGTACGAGCGCCCGCAGAAGGGGAGGATGAGGCAATTCCACCAGATCGGGGTCGAGGCCTTCGGCAGCGTCGAGCCCGCGGTCGACGCCGAGGTCATCGAGATGTCCACCACCTTCCTGGCGCAGCTCGGCATCGCCGACTCCGACCTGATCATCAACTCGGTGGGCTGCGCGATCTGCCGTCCCGCCTACAAGGAGCGCCTGCGCGCCTTCCTGCTTCCTCGCGTCGCGGAGCTTTGCCCCGATTGCCAGCGGCGCCTGCACGACAATCCGCTCAGGATCCTGGACTGCAAGGCCGGCTGCCGCGCGCTTCTGAGCGACGCGCCCACGCTCCTGGAGAGCCTCGATGCCGGCTGCCGCGAGCACTTCGACGGCCTCCGGCGCTGCCTCGATCTCCTCGAAGTGCGCCACCGCGTCGATCCCCACCTGGTGCGCGGCCTCGATTACTACGTCCGCACCACGTTCGAGATCCTCGGAGCCTCCCTGGGCGCGCAGAACGCCCTGCTGGGCGGCGGCCGTTACGATCGGCTGGTGGAGGATCTGGGCGGGCCCTCGATCCCGGGGGTCGGGTTCGCCTCCGGCCTGGATCGGCTCGTCCTGTCGCTTCCCGCCGGAGCGCCGGCCGCGGCGGCGGAAGGGCCCGACTTCTTCGTGGCGCTGCAGGGCCGCCTGGCGTTCGATCGCGCCTTCCGGCTGACGCGCGACCTGAGGCGCCTCGACCTCTGGGTCGAGATGGATCCCCGCTCGGATCCGAGCCTCAAGGCCCAGACGCGGCGGGCCGACCAGCTCGGCGCCCGGCGCATCCTGTTCCTGGGAGACGACGAGATCCGCCGCGGAGTCGTCGCCATGAAGAAGATGGCGGACGGGTCCCAGAGGGAGCTGCCGCTCGACGACCTGGCGCAGCTCGCGAGGGAGGCGGCGGTTGAGTAGCGCCCCGCGCCTGCCGAGAAGGACGCATACCTGCGGCGGCCTGCGGGCCGCGGACGCGGGAGGGCAGGCAGTGCTCACCGGCTGGGTGCACCGGCGGCGGGATCACGGCAACCTGGTGTTCGTCGATCTGCGCGACCGCTACGGCATCACCCAGGTCGTCTTCAATCCGGAGATCTCCCCGGCGCCGCACGCGCTGGCGCGGAGTTTCCGTCCCGAGTACGTTCTCGCGATCCGCGGCGCGGTCGTGCGCCGGTCGGCCGAAAATGTGAACCCCACGCTGCCGACGGGCGAGATTGAGGTGGCGGCCGACGACGCGGAGATCCTGAACGAATCGCAGCCGCTCCCTTTCACCCTGGAGGAGCAGGACCCGGCGGGCGAGGAGCTGCGGCTCAAGCACCGGTACCTCGATTTGCGCCGGCCGCGGCTCCAGGAGGTGATGGCGACGCGGCACCGGGTGGTCCTTGCGGCGCGGCGCTACCTCGACGCTCAGGGTTTCCTGGAGATCGAGACGCCGATGCTGACGCGCTCCACCCCGGAAGGATCGCGCGAGTATTTAGTGCCCTCCCGGGTCAATCCGGGACGCTTCTACTCGCTTCCTCAGTCGCCGCAGATCTTCAAGCAGCTCCTGATGGTCTCCGGCTTCGACAAGTACTTCCAGATCGCCCGGTGCTTCCGCGACGAAGACCTCCGTTCGGATCGCCAGCCCGAATTCACGCAGATCGACCTGGAGATCTCCTTTCCCGACAAGGAGACCGTCTTCGGACTCGTCGAAGGCCTGGTCGCGGCTCTTTTCGAAGCGGCCGGGCGCCGCGCCGAGCCGCCCTTTCCCCGGCTGGCCTATCGCGAGGCGATGGATCGGTACGGATCCGACAAGCCCGATACCCGTTTCGCGATGGAGCTCCGGGACGTGTCCGAGGCGGCGCGGCAGACCTCCTTCCGCGTGCTGACCGAAAGCGTCGCCGCGGGCGGGGTGGTGCGCGGACTGAGCGTGCCCGGCGGGGCTTCCTGGGCCCGCAAGCCGATCGACGATCTGGTGACCTTCGCGCAAGGGCACGGCGCCAAGGGACTGATCTGGATTCGCCTGGCGCCCGACTCCCTGACCTCCTCCAATCTCAAGGCGCTCGGCGAAGAAGGGTGCCGGAGGCTGGCGGCGGCGCTAGGCGCCGAGACGGGGGATCTGGCGCTGCTGGCGGCGGGCGAAAGAGAGAGAACGAGTCAGCTTCTGGGGGCTCTCCGGGTTCACCTGGCCCGGGCGCTCCGTTTGATTGACGACTCCCGGCCTCATCTTTTGTGGGTCCATGACTTCCCGCTCTTCGAAAAGAGCGAGGACGGGAGGTTCGTCTCGTGCCACCATCCGTTCACCTCCCCCCGGACGGAGGATCTCGACCGGCTGGAGAGCGACCCCGTGTCGGTCCGGGCACAGGCTTACGACCTGGTCCTGGACGGGGAGGAGATCGGCGGCGGAAGCATCCGGATCCACCGCGGCGACGTGCAGGAACGCGCCTTCCGCGCCCTCGGCATCGGGTCGGCCGAGGCGGAGCGCCGCTTCGGATTCCTGCTCCAGGCGCTCCGGATGGGGGCGCCGCCCCACGGTGGAATCGCGCTGGGGGTGGACCGCCTCGTGGCGATCCTGACAGGCTGTTCGTCCATCCGGGAAGTGATCGCCTTTCCGAAGACCAACAGCGCCGTCGATCTGATGAGCGGCGCCCCGAGCCTGCCGGAGGAGGCGCAGCTTCGGGAGCTCCACATCCGGGTCGATCCCGCGCTCCCGAAGGAAAGTTGAGCCTTCCTGGGGAGAATCACGGCAAAAAGTTGACAATCCTTCGGGCCGGATGTTAAGTTGACGCCCTGGAACGAGCCGTCCGGACGGGTCTTCGCGCACCGGTTTTCAAGGAGTCCGACCGTCAGCACTCCCGAAGTACGGACCGTCACGATCCCCGAGAAGCTCTCCGCCGAGCTGTTCGGCACCTACGACGAAAACCTCCGCGCTATCGAGAAAACCTCCAACGTGCGCATCGCCGCGCGCGGGTCCGAGATCCACGTCAGCGGCGCGCGCGGCGACGTCGAACGGGTGGAGCGCCTGCTGGCGCAGATGGTGGATCTTCTGGAGAGCGGGTACTCCTTCCGCAAGGGGGACGTCGAGATCGCCACGCGCCTCCTGAAGGACAACCCCGAAGCGATCCTGACGGAATTCTTCAGCCAGGGCCGGGTGAAAGCGGCCCCCGGCCGCGCCATCACCCCCAAGACCATCAACCAGCGGATCTACATCGAGGCAATCCGATCCAGCGACCTCGTCTTCTCGATCGGCCCCGCGGGCACGGGGAAGACGTACCTCGCCGTGGCGATGGCGGTCGCGATCCTCAACGAGAAGCAGGTGAGCCGGATCATCCTGGCCCGTCCGGCCGTGGAAGCGGGCGAGAAGCTCGGGTTTCTTCCCGGCGACATGAGCGAGAAGGTGGATCCCTATTTCCGCCCGCTGTACGACGCCCTGTTCAGCATGATGGAGCGCGAGAAGGCGATCCTGCTCATGGAGAAGGGAATTATCGAGATCGCCCCGCTGGCCTTCATGCGCGGGCGCACCTTGAACGACTGCTTCGTGATTCTCGACGAAGCCCAGAACACCACCTCCGAGCAGATGAAGATGTTCCTCACCCGCATGGGCCAGAACACCAAGGTGGTCGTCACCGGGGACATCACCCAGATCGATCTTCCGCCGGGCAGCATTTCCGGACTCGTCGAGGCGCAGAACGTGGTGGCGGACATCGAGGGAATCCGCTTCGTCTACTTCGACGATCGGGACGTGGTGCGCCACCCGCTGGTCCAGTCGATCATCAAGGCGTATGAAAGCTATCGGAACGGGAGCTCGGAGGACGGCGCGGCCCTCAAGGCCTCCCGGCGCACGCGCCACGGCGAGCGCCGCTAGGCGCTCCCCACCGGCGCGCCCCCCGGACTCCTCCCCGCCGGCCGAGCCCTTGCCGTCCCATGGGATCGTCGACGTCCTGTGCCGTCCCGGATGCCGGAAGCTCCCGCTCCGAGTCGTCCGGGCGGCGGCCCGCGAAGTTCTCCGCTCGCTGCGCTGCCGCCGCGAGCAGATCTCGATCCTGCTAACCTCGGATCGGGAGATCCGGGACCTGAACCGCCGTTACCGGAACGTCGACGCCGCCACCGACGTCCTCTCCTTTCCCTCCGGCCCGGCTGGGCCGGTCGCCGGATCCCTGGGCGACGTCGTCATCTCGGTCGACTCCGCCGCCCGATACGCGCGTCAAGCGGGGTGGAGCTTCTGCGAAGAGGTGCAATTCCTGGTGGTCCATGGAGTCCTCCACCTCCTCGGCTACGACCATCTGCGGGATCGCGGCGAGATGAACCGGATCCAAGCCCGTCTGGCGCGCCGCCTCCTCGGCCGCGCCGTTCCTCCGCTGCGCCTCGCCGGCCGCCGGGGCCGGCGCCCTTGAGCCTGCCCGCGGCGCCCGGAACCGACCGGCAAACTGCCTCGCCCCCCGGCTTCCGCTCCGGCTTCGTCGCTCTCGCCGGACGGCCGAACGTGGGGAAATCGACCCTGCTCAACCGTCTCATCGGCACGAAGGTCTCGATCGTCTCGCCGGTGCCCCAGACCACGCGGCTGGTGATCCGCGCCGTGGCGCGCAGCGCCGCGGCGGAAATCGTCTACGTCGACACGCCCGGGATCCACCGGCCACAGCACGCCATGAACCGGGAGATGGTCGAGGCGGCCCGCGAGGCGCTGTCCGGCGCCGACCTCATCCTGCAGCTGATCGACGGCGCCGAGGGTTTCGGCCCGGGCGACGGCTACCTGGTCCGGATTCTCGAGGAGACGCGCCTGCCCGCCTTCCTCGTGATCAACAAGATCGACGCCATGCGGCGGTCGGCCCTGCTTCCCCTGATCGACGACGTCCGCCGGCGCTATGCCTGGTCGGAAATCCATCCCTGCTCCGCGCTGACGGGGGAGGGCTGCCAGGAGCTCGAAGACTCCATCCGGGCCCTCCTGCCCGAGGGGCCGCCTCTCTTTCCGGACGATTTCGTCACCGATCTTCCGACGCGCCTCGCCTTGGCCGAGATCGTCCGCGAGCAGCTCCTTCTGCGGACGCGCGACGAGCTCCCGCACGCCACGGCGGTGATCGTCGACGCCGTGGAGCGCTCGGAGACCGGTGAATACCGGATCGCGGCCACCATCTACGTCGATCGCGATTCCCAGAAAGGGATCGTGATCGGCAAGGCGGGGGCCGGCATCAAGGCCATCGGCGCCACCGCCCGGATGGGGATGGCGGCCTTCCTGGGCGCCCCCGCCCACTTGTCTCTCTGGGTCAAGGTCAAGAAGGGATGGCGCAACGAGGTGCAGCTTCTCAGGCTCCTCGGGATCTCGGGGAAAGGGTAGCTGCGGCCCCGGGAGGCCGGGCCCCCTCCTTGTGCTAGAATGACCGCCCCCGAGCTGAACACTGTCGCGAGACTCGCTGCGTCGATCGGGAGATTACCCCGTGCCGGTGATCCGGGCCGAGGGGTTCGTCCTGAGGGTCTATCCTCTGGGCGAGGCCGACAAGATCGTCACCTTCTTCACCCTGGAGGAGGGCAAGCTTCGCGGGGTGGCCCGCTCCGCCCGCCGGAGCCGCCGCCGCTTCGGCAGCAGCCTGGAGCTCTGGAGCCGCGTCTCCCTGACGCTGTTCGAGAAGGAAGGGATGGATCTCGCGCGCGTCGACGGCTGCGATCTCCTCGAGTCGGCGTACCGCCTCCAAGAAGATCTGGAGACCAGCTACCTCCTCGCCTACGTCGCCGAGGTGACCGATCTCTTCGCGCGCGAGCGTCAGTCGGAGCCGCACTTCTTCCGCCTTCTGCTCTCGGTCCTGGCAGCGCTGCGCTCCGGCCTCGCTCGCCCCCTGGCCGCCCGGTATTTCGAGATCTGGACCCTCAAGCTCCACGGTCTGCTTCCCGATCTGGCGCGCTGCGGCTCCTGCGAAGCGGCGCTCGGCCCGGCGGGAGGAGCGTTTCAAGGCGCCAGCGGCCAGATCCTCTGCCGCCGCTGCCTTCCCCATCCGACCCCCGCCGACTTTCGCGCCGCGGGATCGGAGCTCGGGATTCTCCAGACTCTGCTCCGCCACCACCCCCGGGATCTCGCAGGCCGCCGTTTCCCCACCGAGGCGCTGGATCGGATCGGCGCCCTCCTGGGCGCCGCCCTCTCCTCCTTCGCCGAAGCTCCCTTCCGGACCCGCCGCTTCCTGGTCGCGGCCGGGAGGGCCTCGTGATGAACTTCCAGCAGCTCGTCCTGGCCCTTTCCGAGTTCTGGGCGGGCCAGGGGGCGGTGATCCAGCAGCCTTACGATCTGGAGGCCGGCGCCGGGACCATGCATCCCGACACGTTTTTCCGGGTCCTCGGCCCCGAGCCCTGGCGCGGCGCTTATTGCTCCCCCTCGCGCCGCCCGGTCGACGGCCGTTACGGAGAGAATCCTTTCCGCGTGTACCGTCACTACCAGTTCCAGGTGATCCTCAAGCCCTCCCCGCCCGACGTCCAGGAGCTCTACCTCGCCTCGCTCGCCGCCTTCGGCGTGAAGGTCTCGGAGCACGACGTCCGGTTCGAGGAGGACAACTGGGAGTCGCCCACGCTCGGGGCCGCGGGCGTGGGCTGGCAGGTCATGCTCGACGGCATGGAGATCTCCCAGTTCACCTATTTCCAGCAGGCGGGAGGCCTCGAGCTGTCGCCCGTGTCGGCGGAGCTGACGTACGGATCGGAGCGCATCGCCATGTTCCTCAACGGCGTCGAGAACGTGTTCGATCTCGCCTGGAACGACCGTCTCTCCTACGGCGAGATACGGCGCGACGAGGAAGTCCAGTTCTCGCGCTTCAACTTCGAGGAGGCCGATCTTGCCCTCCACCGGAGGCTGTTCGACGATTACGAGGCCGAGGCGCGCCGGCTGCTCGGGAAGAAGCTCTACCTTCCCGCGTATGATTTCTGTCTCCGCTGCTCCCACACCTTCAACGTCCTCGACGCCCGGGGCTCGGTGAGCACCACGGAGCGGCCGGCCTACATCGGCCGCGTCCGGAGGCTGGCCTGCGCCTGCGCGGAAGGTTACCTTTCGGCGCGCGCCGAGGCCGGGTTCCCGCTGCTCCCGCGCCCGGCCGGAGGCGCCCGGTGAGCGACGCCGCCTCTCCGCGGTTCCTGCTCGAAATCGGCTGCGAGGAAATCCCCGACTCGATGATCCTCCCCGCGGTGGAGCATCTCCGGCGGGAGCTCGGCGTCCTGATCGCCAAGGAGAGGCTCGGGACGCTGGCGACGCGCAGCCATCCCCTGGGAACGCCGCGACGGCTGGCGATCCTCGCCGGAGGCCTCCTTCCCGGACAGGAGGATCGCGAGATCGTGGTGACCGGCCCGAGGGTGGAGGCCGCCTACGATCCGCAGGGTCGTCCGACGCGCGCCCTCGAGGGGTTTGCGCGCTCCCACGCGGTGAGCCTCGATCGGATCCGCCGGATCGCCACGCCGAAGGGGGAGTGCGTCGCCGCGACCAAAGCGGAAAAGGGCAGGAGCGCCTCGGAGGTGCTTTCCGGAGCGCTTCCGGGGCTGATCGGATCGATTCCCTTCGCCAAGACGATGCGCTGGGGTGAAGGAAGCTTCCGCTTCGTGCGGCCGATCCAGTGGGTCGTCTGCCTGCTGGGAGAGGAGGTCGTGCCGTTCCAGGTCGCGGGCGTCGCCGCCGGGCGGACGACGCGCGGGGCGCGCTTCGAGGGATCTCCCCCGGTCGAGATTCCCCATCCCCGCGATTACCTCGAGCGGCTGCGCGCCGCTTCGGTCTTGGCGGACGTCGGGGAGCGCCGGCGGCGAATCTCCGGCTCCCTGCAGGAGGCGGTGTCGCGGCTCGGCCCAGATTTCCGGCCGGAGGAGCATGCCGACCTTCTGGAATCGGTGACCCATCTGCTGGAGCATCCCGTGGCCTGCCCCGGGGGCTTCGACGTCGAGTTTCTGAAGCTTCCGGCGGCCGTGCTGACGACCGCCATGATTCACCATCAGCGCTTCTTCCCCGTTCGGAAATCGGACGGCGGGCTCGCCCCCCATTACGTGGCGGTCCTGAACTGCCGCGACGCGCCCGACGTCGTGGCGAAGATACGCCGCGGCAACGAGTGGGTCCTTCGGGCGCGGCTGCGGGACGCCGATTTCTTCTGGAAGGAGGATCTCAAGCGTACCCTTTCGGCTCGCCTTCCCGATCTGGAAAAGATCCTGTTCGAGGCGACGCTGGGAAGCTACCGGAAAAAAGTGGATCGTCTGGTGCCGCTGTCCGGCGCGCTGTGCCGCGCGCTCGAGAAGCGTGGGAGGCGCCTCGACGCCTCCCACGTGAGCGAGGCGGCGCGCCTTTGCAAGGCCGATCTGACCACCTTGATGGTCCAGGAGTTCCCGGAGCTCCAGGGAATCATGGGGGGGCTGTACGCCCGGCACGAGAGCCAGCCGGAGCCGGTGTGCCGCGCCATCGAGCAGCAGTACCTCGGGACGGGCGAAGGGGAGGGCCGGGCCCGCTTCGAAACCGCCGAAGGAGCGGCCCTGACGATCACCGATCGTCTCGACACGCTAGCCGGGTTCTTCCTCCTGAATCGCCCCCCCACCGGGTCCCGCGATCCGTTCGGCCTGCGCCGCGGCGCCACGGCGCTCGTCCTGGCAACTCTCGATCAACAGATGAGCTATTCCCTGGCGGCGCTCGCCGACCAGGCGCGGAAGCTGTTCGCCGATCAGGGCGTCGCCGGCGAAGCCTCCGGCATCGCGCCGCTCTCCGCCTTCGTGGCGGAGCGGCTGCGCCACATCTGCCAGGAGGTGCATCGATTCCGCTACGACGCCGTGAACGCGGCGCTGGCGACGGGCGCCGACGATCTGCTCGACGCCTTCCGGCGGATCCAGGCGCTGCACGGCATCCGCGGCCAGATAGATTTCGAGGCGGTGGCTCTGTCGTACCGCCGTGTCCGGAACATCCTGGCGGGACAGTCGGCGGGCGAGCTCCGGGAGCGCTCCCTCTCTTCCGGACCGGAGCGCGAGCTTTTCGACGCCCTGGCGCGGGAGGAAGAGACCGCGGCGCCACTGCTCGCCGCGGGAGACTACGAAGGGGCGCTCAAGCGGATGGCGGCGCTGCGCCCGCACCTAGACCGCTTCTTCGAGAAGGTGCTGGTCATGGATCCGGAGCCGGCCACGCGGGCCAATCGCCTGGCCCTGCTTTCGAGGATTTCTTCGTTCTTCCGGAAGGTCGGAGATTTCGCCGAGATGGTCCTGGAAGGCGACGACGTGCAGGAAGCCGCGCGGGAGGCCAGACATGGGTGAGTCCGAGGGGTCGCGGCGGATCTATTTCTTCGGGGCGGGAGAATCGGAGGGGCACGCCGGGATGCGCGAGCTCCTCGGCGGCAAGGGGGCCGATCTGGCCGAGATGACCCGTCTCGGCATCCCCGTCCCTCCCGGATTCACCATCACCACGGAAGCGTGCCGGCAGTACTTCGAAGGAGAAAACCGGCTTCCGGAGCCGCTCGTCTCGGAGATCGAGGCGGCGCTCGCGCGGCTGGAGAAGGTGACCGGCAAACGCTTCGGCGACGCCCGCAACCCTTTGCTCGTCTCGGTGCGCTCCGGCTCGCGCGTTTCCATGCCGGGCATGATGGATACGATCCTGAACCTCGGCCTCGACTTCGAGACCACCGCCGGCCTCGCGTCGCTCACCGGCGACGGCCGTTTCGCCTGGGACTGCTTCCGGCGGCTGATCCAGATGTACGGGAACGTCGTGCTCGGCCTCGGCTCCTCGCTTTTCGAGAAAGCGCTCGAGGAGACCCGCCACCGCAGCGGAGCCCCGGAGGACTCCGGCCTTTCCGCGGCGGTCCTGGAGGATCTCACGAGGCGCTACCTGGCCATCGTGCGCGGCGTCGGCGGGGTCGATTTTCCCCTCGATTCCCGGCAGCAGCTGCTGGGGGCCGTGGGGGCCGTGTTTCGATCCTGGAGGAACGAGCGGGCCGTCACCTACCGGAAGCTCCACAGGATCCCCGAGGACTGGGGGACGGCCGTCAGCATCCAATCGATGGTATTCGGCAACCGGGGAGAGACCTCGGCGACCGGGGTGGCCTTCACCCGGAATCCCGCGACCGGCGAGCGGCGGCATTACGGGGAGTACCTTCCGAACGCCCAGGGGGAAGACGTGGTCGCGGGGATCCGGACCCCCCGGCCGCTGAGCCGCGGCGGAGCGTCCTCCCTGCCGTCGCTCGAAGAGACGATGCCCGCCACCCACCGCGATCTGCTGGAGATCTTCGCCAGGCTCGAGCGCCATTACCAGGACATGCTCGACATCGAGTTCACCGTCGAGGAGGGCAAGCTCTACATCCTCCAGTCCCGCCGGGGCAAGCGCACCGGATTCGCCTCGGTGCGCTGCGCCGTGGAGATGGTGGAGGAAGGGCTGATCGATCCGGCCACCGCGGTGGGGCGGGTCGAGCCGGAGCAGCTGACCCAGCTGCTGGCTCCGATCTTCGAGCCCGCCGAGAAGCAGCGGGCGCTCGAATCGGGAAGAATCCTGGCGCGCGGCCTGAACGCCGGGCCCGGCGCCGCGTCGGGAAAAGCGGCCCTCTCCGCCGAGCGCGTGGTGGAGATGGCCTCGAAAGGGGAGAAGGTCATCCTCGTGCGCCTCGAAACGTCTCCCGAGGACATCGCCGGAATGGCCGCGGCCGAGGGGATTCTCACGGCGCGCGGCGGCATGACCTCGCACGCGGCGGTCGTGGCGCGCGGCATGGGAAAGGTGTGCGTCGTGGGATGCTCCGATCTGGCGGTCGATCCGGAGAATCGGACGCTGCGCTTCAAGGGCCGGCCGATTCAGGAGGGCCAGCCCCTTTCGATCGACGGCACCACCGGCGAGGTGATCGAGGGATCGCTTCCCACGCTCCCCTCCGAGATCATCCAGGTGCTGGTCGACGGCTCGCTTCCGATGGATCGATCGCTGGTGTACCGTCAGTTCCGGCTCCTTCTCGAATGGGCCGACGGCATCCGCGCGCTGGGAGTCCGCACGAACGCCGACACTCCCACCGACGCCCGGGTGGCTCGCGCTTTCGGCGCCTCGGGGATCGGATTGTGCCGCACCGAGCACATGTTCTTCGGCAACGATCGGATCCCGACGGTGCGCGAGATGATCCTCTCCGACACCGAGGCGGAGCGGCGGCGCGCCTTGGCGAAGCTCCTGCCGATGCAGCGCCAGGACTTCCTCGGGATCTTCAAGGAGATGGAAGGGCTGCCCGTGACGATCCGGCTGCTCGATCCGCCGCTCCACGAGTTCCTTCCCCGCGAGCGCTCCGCCCTCGAGCAAGTCGCCTCCGAGATGGGGGTGAGCGTCGAGCGGCTGAGGAACAAGGTCGAGAGCCTGCACGAGTTCAATCCCATGCTGGGGCACCGGGGATGCCGTCTCGGGATCACCTATCCGGAGATTTACGAGGTCCAGGTGAGGGCGATCTTCGAGGCCGGAGGGACGCTGGTCCGCGAGGGAAACAAGGTGCTGCCCGAGGTCATGATCCCGCTGGTCGGAATCTGCGAGGAATACCGCCGCCTGGCCTCCATGGTCCATCGCGTGGCGGAGCAGGTGATGCGCGAGACGGGAAGCCGGGTTCCGTATCGCACCGGGACGATGATCGAGATCCCGCGTGCCTGCCTGATGGCGGAGGAAATCGGCCGGCACGCCGAGTTCTTCTCGTTCGGCACCAACGACCTGACGCAGCTGGGATTCGGCTTCTCGCGCGACGACGCGGGCGTCTACCTTCCCTCCTACGTGGAGCAGGGAATCCTGCCGCACGATCCGTTCCAGAGCATCGACCGGGAAGGCATCGGCTCCCTCGTCCGGGTCGCGGTCCAGGGGGGGAGAAAGGGGAGAGCCGATCTGAAGATCGGGATCTGCGGGGAGCACGGAGGCGATCCCCAGTCGATCGAGTTCTTCCATGAGGCCGGGCTGGATTACGTCAGCTGCTCCCCCTATCGCGTCCCGGTGGCGCGGCTGGCGGCGGCCCGCGCCGCCCTGTCCCATCCTCGCTGAACGGCCGGAAGGGGAGTCGGCTCGTTGAGAATCGCCATCCTGTCGCGCAAGCGCACCCTGTACACCACCCGCCGGCTCATCGACGCCACCCGGTCCCTCGGCCACGAGCCGGTCGTCCTCGATCCCCTGAAGTGCTTCCTTCTCCTGGGGAGGCGCTCGCCTGAGATCTATTACGCCGCCGCCGACCGCCCCCTGCCGCGGATGGACCTCGTGATCCCCCGCATCGGCGCCTCCGTCACCGAGCACGGCCTGGCCGTGGTGAACCAGTTTGACATGATGGGCGTGCCGATCGTCAACAACTCGCAGCCCATCGCGCGCTCGCGCGACAAGCTCCGCTGCTTCCAGCTCCTGTCGCGGAAGGACATCGACATCCCGCGCACCGTGGTGGCCCGCGAGCCGCATCAGATCGGCGCCGCGCTCGAGGCGGTCGGCGGCCCTCCCGTCGTCCTCAAGCTGATCCGGGGGACCCAGGGGATCGGCGTGATCCTGGCGGAGACGGAACAGGCGGTGCTCTCGGTGCTCGACACTCTCTGGTCGCTGGGCCAGACGATCCTGATCCAGGAGTTCGTGGCCGAGTCCGAGGGGCGCGACATCCGGGCGCTGGTCGTGGGGAACCGCGTGGTGACGGCCATGCGCCGGCAAGCGCGCTTCGGGGAGTTTCGCTCGAACATCCACCGCGGCGGCGACGGCGTGGTGGTGGACCTGGACGAGCGCACCCGGCGGACCGCGGTCCACGCGACCCAGGTGATGGGGCTCCAGGTGGCCGGGGTGGACCTGCTCGAATCCCACGAGGGGCCGAAAGTGATGGAGGTCAACTCCTCGCCCGGCTTCGAGGGGCTCGAAGAGGCCACCGGCCTGGGGATCGCCGAGATCATCGTCAACTACGCCGTGCGCTTCGCGCGCCGGAGGATCGGATGAGCGACGAGCTGAAGATCGGCGGCAAACCGATCAACCCTGGAGAAACCCAGGAGATTCTCCTCAAGATCAGCGAGTTCTACACCGCCCAGCCGGTGAACATCCCCGTCACGGTGGTGCGCGGCGCCCAGGAAGGTCCGCGGGTCTTCCTGACGGCGGCCATCCACGGCGACGAGCTGAACGGCATCGAGATCGTCCGCCGGATCATGACCGAGCTGGATCCGGCGACGCTGAAGGGGACGGTGCTCTGCACGCCCGTCCTGAATCGCTGGGGGTTCCTGAGCCACTCCCGCTACCTGCCCGGCCGCCGGGACCTGAACCGCTACTTTCCGGGGAATCCCGAGGGAAACCTCGCGGCGCGCGTGGCCCACAAGATCTTCACCGAAATCGTCCAGAAGGCCGAATACGGCATCGACATGCACACGGCGGCGGTCGGCCGCACCAACCTGGCCCACATCCGGGGCGACATGGACCACGATCAGGTCAGAAAAATCGCCCGGGCCTTCGGCACCGAGATCATCATCGACCTGCCGGCCGCCGGAGGGACGCTGCGCTCGGCGGCGACGCGGGCGGGAATCCCCACCATCATCCTCGAGGCGGGGGAGACCTTCCTGTTCCAGAGGTCGATGGTCACGAAAGGGGTCCTGGGGGTGAAGAACGTCCTGCGGGAGCTCGGAATGATCGAATGGACTCCCCGCGAGCCCCCGTTCCAGGTGATCGTGAAGGTCTCGGAGTGGGTCCGCGCCGAGCGCGGGGGAATCCTGGACATTCGCGTGCGACCGGGGGATCTCGTCTACGAGGGGAACGAAATCGCCGTCGTGACGACGCCGTTCGGCCGGGAAGTCACCACGCTTCGCTGCCCTCTGACGGGTCTGGTGATCGGCATCACGACGATTCCGCTCGTCCAGCCGGGGGACGCGATCTGCAACATCGCCAAGCTGGAGAAGACCCTGCCGACGGTGGAGAAGTATTGCGCCGAGGATCCTTCCGGGCGGAAACATCTCCCCTTGGAAGAGGAGTAAACGTCCATGGGCAAGATCCGGCCTCTCGAAGCGCACACCGCCAACCAGATCGCCGCCGGGGAGGTGATCGAGAGGCCGGCGTCGGTCGTGAAGGAGCTGATCGAGAATTCCCTCGACGCGGGAGCCGGCGAGATCCGGGTGCAGGTCTCGCGCGGCGGCGAAGCGGAGATCCGCGTGCTCGACGACGGGGAGGGGATGGACGCCGAGGACCTCCTCCTGTCGCTCGGGCGCCACGCGACCTCCAAGCTCGCGAGCCTGGACGAGCTGGCGCGCCTGGAAACGCTCGGCTTCCGCGGCGAGGCGCTTCCCGCCATCGCCTCGGTGTCGCGGATGATTCTCGAGAGCTGCCCCGACGATTCGGCGCGCGGCTGCCGGCTGCGCGTCGACGGCGGCAAGATCTCCGCCCCCGAGACGGCGGGACACCCGCGCGGCACGAGCGTGACGGTGCGCTCGCTCTTCTTCAATGCCCCCGCCCGGCGGAAGTTCCTGCGATCGGCCGCCACGGAGTCGGGGCACATCGCCGAGACCCTGCTACGCTTCGCCCTGGCGCACTTCGATCGGCGGTTCTTCCTGGAGGCCGACGGGAAAATAGTGCTGGACGCGCCTCCGGCTATCCATCGGAGCGAGCGGGCCAGCCAGGTTTTCGGGGCCGGCCTGACGAAGCGCCTGATCCCCTTCGAGGGGAGCGCCGGGGCCTACCGCGTTTCCGGATTCGCCTCGCGCCCCGATTTCACCCGCTCCTCCAGCCGGGACGTCTGGCTCTTCGTGAACGGCCGGATCGTCCGCGACCGCGGATTGCTCCACGCCGTCGCCGGCGCCTATCACACGCTTCTCCCCCGCGGGCGGCACCCTTTCGCGCTGGTCTTCCTCGAGGTTCCACCGGAACGCCTGGACGTGAACGTCCACCCCGCCAAGTGGGAGGTGCGTCTGGCGGAGCCCGGAGTCGTCCACGAGGCGCTGCGGCAGGCGATCGCCTCCTCGTTGCGGCGGGAAAGACCGGTCACGGCGCTTTCGGGCTTCGCCCCGATCCCCGCTTCCGAAAACGAAGAGACGGGAAGCTTCCCGGACGCGGGCAGGAAGGCCGGCCGGCCGGGGCCCGCGGCCGCCGACTCCGGAGCCTGGGAATTCGGCCCCGGGCCCTCCCCGCCGGCGACTCTGTTCGACGCTCCGCCGAGTCCGATCGGCCGGCTCGTCCCCCTGGTCCAGTACCGCGAGAGTTACATCATCGCGGCCGATGGCGGTGGGCTGGTGATCGTGGACCAGCACGTGGCCCACGAGCGGATTCTGTACGAGCAGCTGCTCGAGGCCTCCGAGACCGAGAAGGTGAGACGGCAGGCCCTCCTCTTCCCGGTGACGCTGGAGTTGGATCCCCGGCGCCTCCGGAAGCTGGAAGAGGCGAAACCGACCCTGGAGCGCCTCGGGTTCCTCCTGGAGCCCTTCGGAGAGGGCAGCCTTCTGGTGCGCGAGGTCCCCGAGGTGCTGGGAAGCGGCGACGTGGCGATGCTGCTGGCCGACATGGCGGACGATCTGGAGGGGCGCGGTGGCCCGGCGGAAAGGATGCGGGACCGTCTCGCGGCCGCCACCGCCTGCCACGCCGCCGTCAAGGTGAACTTTCCCCTCACCTTGGAGAAGATGTCCTTCCTGCTCAACGAGCTATCCTCGACCCGGAGCCCGATGACCTGCCCCCACGGCCGCCCCATCCTCCTCCGCCTCGCCCAGCGGGACCTCGAAAAAGCCTTCCACCGGCGCTGAATCTCGTTGAAAAGCATGCTGGATCGCGGTAAGATTCAAGCACTTGGACGATCAAGCCGGATCGAGCCAAGCCGTCATCATAGGTGATGAAGATTCGCCGACGAAACTGGGCAGCCTTGCGTCTTTTCCTGCTTCTCACCGGGGCGGTGACGATCGCGTCGCCGGCCCTTGCCGTGCATCGCGTCACCCTGGCGAGCGGAAGTCATTTCGACGCCGAAGCTTACCGGATCGAGAAGAACCTGATGGTCTTCTCCCTGACCGGCGGGGGCGAGATCGGCTTTCCGGCCCAGAACGTCGTCCGGATCGAGGAGCATGCTCTCCCGCCGCAGCCAAGATCGGAGTCGAGGCCGGCCGCCGGGTCTCCGGCAGCGTCGCGGGCCGCGCCGCCTCCGGCCCCCGCGGCGCGCCCGCACGTCTCGCCCTACGATCCCGAGCCCGGCGTCCGCGCCCTGATCCAGGAAATCGCCAGCCGGCAGGAAGTCGATCCCAGGCTTCTGGCAGCGATGGTCAAGGTGGAGTCGAACTTCGATCCGTACGCCGTGTCCTACAAGGGGGCCATGGGGTTGATGCAGCTCATGCCGGGCACGGCGGAGCGCTTTCAGGTGGGAAACACGTTCGATCCCGCCGAGAACCTCGAAGGCGGAACCCGCTACCTCAAGGAGCTGCTTA
This sequence comes from Candidatus Polarisedimenticolia bacterium, assembly GCA_036004685.1. NCBI lineage: Bacteria > Pseudomonadati > Acidobacteriota > Candidatus Polarisedimenticolia > Candidatus Polarisedimenticolia bacterium. Next base: position 26,283 of record DASYRE010000026.1, read on the forward strand.
ACCGCTACGGAGAGGTCCGGCTCGCCTTAGCGGCCTACAACGCCGGTGAAGACGCGGTCGACCGATATCGAGGCGTTCCGCCCTTCCGGGAGACCCAGGCCTACGTCGGCCGTATTCTTCGGCTCCTCAATCCCTAATCCGAAAATCCTCGGCGGCCAGATTCCCGGATCCTCTCCCTCGGGACCGAGAAGCGCCCGCGCCAGGTCCTTCGACCGGAAGCCGTCGGTGTCGGCGGCGCGCCCGTAGAGGGATCGCGCTTCCGATCTCCGCCCAAGGGCGAGAAGGCTTCTTCCCAGGTAGAGATCCCGCCATCCGACGACCCATCCGGGCGCCGCGCCCCCCCCCGAGGCCGGGATCCCGCGAAGCGCCGTCTCCGCTTCCTTCCACTTCCGCTGCTCGAAGAGGGCCCGTGCCTGGTGCAGGCGGATTTCGGGCGAGCCGGGATGGAGCTTCGCGGCTTCCCCGAGGAGCCGGAGCGCCCCGTCCCACTGGTTCGTCTCCATCATCTTGAGGGCCGGATCGATGCTGCGGGCGACCTCGCCGGAGGATTCCGCCGCGCCATACTGTTTTTTCAGCGCGGCGGCCTCGTCCGTCGTGACGCCCAGCGCGGCGTAGATCTTCTGCAGGCGGCGCGCGTCCCCGAGGCGCGTCGAGGCCCGCGTGGCCACCGCCAGGGCCCGAGCGCGGAATTCCGGCGGAACCTCTTCTCCATTCAGCGCCGTTTCCAGCTCGTCCAGCGCCTCCGGGCAGCGCAGCGCCAAGTCGAGGCTGTCGGAGAGCAGGATCCGCGACAGCCGCCCCAATTCCGAGCGATCGCGATCGGAGGAGGTGCGGCTGACCCGCACGGCGCGCCTCAGGGTGGCCTGCGCCTCCGGGTAGCGGCCCAGACGGATCTCCAGCTCGCCGAGGCTCATCAGCATGACCGGAGAATCGGGATTCAGCGCCAGCGCCGCTCGCAGCTCTTCCAGCGATTTCCGGTACCGGCGTTCGTGACGCCCCTGGTAGATGATGGCGAGGAGGAGGTGCGCCTCGGTCCGAAAATAGCGCCCGCGGGACGCCACTTCCTGGAGCTGGGCCAGACCCATCTCGCTGTTCCCTCCCGGAAGGAACATCATGGTCCGCAGGCCCTTGACCAGGGCGTTCACCTTGTCGGCGTAATAGTTGTAGGCCCCCAGCCCGAAGCGCGAATCGATCAGCTCCGGGTTCGATCGCAGCGCCTCCTCCAGGAGGGACTTCCCCTTCTTCGCTGCGACGGCGGCGCGAAACACCTTCCGTTGGGCGGCGCGGTATTGCGCCAAGAAGATGTAGCTGGTGCCCAGGTTCGCCAGCGTCTCGGGGTCCCCGGGAGCCTCCTGCAGCTTCTCCTGGGAGAGCCGGATCGCTTCCTGCAGCTGCAGCTCCATCGAGGGGCTCTCGCCGACGCCGCGGAGCTGCAGCAGCTTCCACCACTCGGCGAAGGCGAGGAAGAGAGGACCGCGGGGATCCTGCGGGGATCGTTCGGCGAACTCGCGGAAGCGGCTCTGCCCTTCGGTGAAGCGTCCCTGGTGCAGGGCCGAGAGCCCTTCGAGCAGCTGCGCGTCGGGGGGCCCGCCCAGGCCGCCCGCGGCCGCCGGGGACCCGGTGGCGGAGGCGGCGACGCCGCAGGACAGCCCAAGCAGGATCGATGCAACGAATCGCTTCATGCGATGCTCTTGAATTCCTCCCTGGCGCGACTTTGTAATATACCATGCGCCCCGCGCCGGGCCGGCGGGTTGACTTCCTTCCGACGCTCCCCCCATCATGGCGGCATTCGCGGAGCGGGAATGCCACCTTTCGACGCCGTTCTCTTCGATCTCTTCGACACGCTTTGCCATCTCGATGCCGGGCCCTACCTGGAAGGAAAGCGGCGCTCGGCGCGCGCGCTCGGCCTCGACCCCGAGCGCTACTTTCAGGCCTGGCTGTCGCTCCAGGACCGCTGCCAGGTCGGAGCCCTGCTCGGAGTCGAGGCGCGGATCCGCGAGTCCTGCGCTCTTCTGGGACGCGGGATCACCGCCCGCGAGCTCGACGAGATCCGTGGCCTCGAAGAGGAGGCGCTGCGCGCGTCGGCCCGCCTCCACGCCGACGTCGTCCCCACGCTCGTGTCGATGCGCGCCCGCGCCGGGCTGAAGCTCGCCCTGGTGAGCAACGCGTCGAGCCCGGCCCGCGAGCTCACCCGCCGCCTGGGGCTCGACCCCTTTTTCGACACCCTCGTCTACTCGTTCGAGATCGGCTCCATGAAGCCGCAGGCCCCGATCTATCTCGCCGCCTGCGACCGCTTGAGCGTCTCCCCGGAGGCCTGCCTGTTCGTCGGAGACGGCAACGACCGCGAGCTGGAGGGGGCGATCGAGCTGGGGATGACCGCGATCCGGATCGAGCGGCCGGACGCCATGGAGCACTATCGCCGGCACCCCAGCGACCGCTGGGATCACTCCGTCCGGAATCTCGGGGAGATCGCCCGCCTGCTCGAAGACCGTCAATTCTCCGCCGGAGAGTCCATTTCCTGACTGGGAAGCGCGGCGGCCTCTCCGTTACATTTCGCGGCGTCCATTTCTTGGCAAGGCCCTCACGGGACCGTAAATCGTCCTTCCTCGAGACGCCTTCGCATTCCCGGCAAACCACTTAGAAATCCGCGCCGCGAGTGTCCAGACTCTGGAACACTTCTTGCTCAAAACCGCGACAGCCCGGTCCGGTCCCGGGTTCGGCGCGTTCGGAAATAGAAGCGTTCTCGGCGGAGCTCCGGAGAGGCTCTCCGGAAGAAAGGACTGGACATGGATTCGAGTCTCGCGGCGCAGGCGAGGATTTTGATGATCACCTCGAACGAAGGGCTCGGCAGCGCTCTGTCGGGCGTCCTCACCCGAAGGGGCTGCCAGGTAGCCGTCGCGCCGGGAGGCGCCGAGGGTTTGAGGAAGGCGGAGTCGCGAGCCTACGATCTCGTCCTGCTCGATCTCTCCCTGAACGATATGGGGCCGCTGGAGCTCCTGTCGCGCACCAAGGAGGCCAGTCCCCAGAGCCCCGTCTTCATGGTGGCCACGTCGCCCTCGGTGGAGTCGGCGGTGGAAGCCCTGCGGCGCGGCGCCTACGACTACCTGATCTGGCCGGTGCCCGAAGAGGAGCTCATCCGGAGGGTGGAGAGCGCCCTGCAGGTGCGGCGGCTCGGGGAAGTGAGGCGGCGCACGGCGGAAGAGCTCCAGCACGAGAAGGTGAGGAATCTCGAGTTGCGGCGCGATCTCCAGGCGCGCTACGGCTTCGCGGCGATTTTGGGGAAGAGCCAGAAGATGAAGCAGATTCACGACCTGGTCCTGGAGATCACGCGCAGCGATTCCACCGTGCTGATCCAGGGAGAAAGCGGCACCGGCAAGGGGCTCATCTCGCGGATCATCCACTACAACAGCCAGCGCTGCGACAAGCCGTTCGTGGAGGCGAACTGCGCGATCTATTCGGAGGGAGTTCTGCACAGCGAGCTCTTCGGCCATGAAAAGGGGGCCTTCACCGGGGCGGTGAAGCAGAAGCGGGGACGCTTCGAGCTCGCCGACGGAGGCACCATCTTCCTGGATGAAATCGCCGAGCTTCCGCCGGCGACGCAGCTCACCCTCCTGCGCTTCCTGCAGGAGAGGAAGTTCGAGCGCGTGGGCGGAGAGGAGACGCTGCTGGTGGACGTGCGGGTGGTCGCGGCCACCAACAAGAACCTCGCCGAGAACATGGAGAAGGGGACCTTTCGAAACGATCTCTACTATCGCCTGAACGTGATTCCGATCTTCATTCCGCCGCTGCGCGAGCGCAGCGAGGACATCCCGCTGCTCGCGTCGCGCTTCCTGGAGGAATGCGCGCGCAAGATGGGGAAGTCGTTCCAGGGCTTTTCGGACGAGGCGCTCCAGACGTTCATGGACTACAGCTGGCCGGGGAACGTTCGGGAGATGGAGAACGCGATCGAGCGCTCGGTGGTCCTGGCCAAGGGGGATCTGATCACCCTCGCCGATCTGCCCGCGAACCTCAAGGAGATCCGCGAGGAGCGCGGCGACATGAAGCTGTCGCTCTACGAGAACGAGCGTCTCTACATCCTCAAGACGCTGGCGGAGTGCAACTGGAACAAGAAGCTGACCGCCTCGGTGCTGGGGATCAATCGATCGAGCCTCTACAGCAAGCTGAAGAAATACGGCATCGGGGCCGAGTCCGCCAATTGATTCCACCCGCGGGAGCTCCCTCCGCGCACGGATCGGACCGATGAACCCTCCCAGCGAATCGCCCCCCGACCCCCCGGCCCCGCGAAGCGGCCTGGCGGTCTCCGGCCGGAGCCTCCTCCTCGGACCGGCGGCCGACCGGCGCCTCGGCCTCTTCCTCGTCGCGGTCGACGGCACGGGACTGCTGCTCGCCGCGCTCTCCCTGTTCCATGGGGGCCTCCTCCTGACGCCGGAGTTCCTGATCCTGGCCGTGATCACGGCGGTCGTGGCGCCCCAGTCCGTCCGCATCGGCATGCGCATGGAGATGAGCGCGTTCCACCCTTTCATCCTCACCGCCATGATCCTCCTCGGGCTGAACGCCTCTCTGGTGATCTCCTGCGTCGCGATCGGCTCGATGGGACTGTTCCACCGGCCCCGATGGGAGCCGTTCCGCTTCCTCTTCAACCTGAGCGCCTTCATGATCACCACCTGGGTCACCTGCCAGGTCTACTTCGCCGCCGGCGGCACGGTGGGACACATGGCCACCGAGAGCGACCTGCCCGGGCTCATGCTGGCCACGCTGGCGTTCTATCTCATGAACACCGTCCTCGTCGCCGGCGTCGTCGCGGTCTCGTCGCGCCTGTCGCTGGCGCGGGTGTGGCGGGAGAAGTACCTATGGTCCGCCCCCAGCTACTTCGCCGGAGGGGCGCTGGCGATCCTGATGGGCACCCTGGTCCGCAAGTACGGGATCTACAGCCTGGTCCTCTGCCTGCCTTTCTCCGTCCTCATCTATTACTCCTACCGGCTCTACGTGGAGAAGATGGAGGAGAAGCAGCGGCACCTGGAGGACATCGAGAAGCTGAACCTCGACCTGGAGCGGAAGGTTCGCGAGCGCACCCAGGAGCTGGAGATCCTCAACCAGAAGCTCAAGGAGTCGAACACCGAGCTGCTGCGCGCCAACAACCTGAAAAGCGAGTTCCTCGCGAACATGTCGCACGAGCTGCGCACCCCGCTGAACGCCGTGATCGGCTTCTCCGAGCTCCTGCTCGATCCCGGCTACGGCGACCTGAACCAGGATCAGCGCGAGTACGTCGCCGACATCCTCTCCAGCGGGCGCCATCTCCTCGAGCTGATCAACGACATCCTGGATCTCTCCAAGATCGAGGCGGGGAAGATGCGTCTCGCCCTGGACGAGTTCGACCTCTCCCTCGCGGCGGAGGAGGCGCTGATGACCCTCCGCGTGGACGCCGACCGCAAGCAGATCGCCCTGGAGGCGCGGCTCGATCCCGCCGTCCCCTCGGTGCGGGCCGACCGCGGCAAGTTCAAGCAGATCCTGACGAACCTTCTGTCCAACGCCGTCAAGTTCACCCCGGCTGGAGGGAGAGTCTCTCTGTCCACGGCGCGCGAAGGAAGCGCCCTGCGCGTTTCGGTCGAGGACACGGGAATCGGGATCCGCCCCGAAGATCAGGCGAGGATCTTCGCCGCCTTCATCCAGGTCGACGGCTCCTACGCGCGCAAGTACCAGGGAACGGGGCTCGGCCTGACGCTCGTCAAGCGCTTCGTCGAGATGCACGGCGGAGAGATCGTCGTCACGAGCGAAGTGGGCAAGGGAAGCACGTTCACCTTCCGGCTTCCCCTCGCGCCGCGGGCCGCCACCGCGGCGATCTCGGCGCCGCCCGCGCTGGCCGCCGTCCCCGCCGCCCGGGAATCGCTGATCGTGTCGGAGGGGCCCGGGGATCTGATCCTGGTCGTGGAGGACAACCCGGCCAACCTGAAGCTGGTGCGGGAGGTCCTGAAGGGACGCGGCTACCGCGTCCTCGAGGCCACGAGCGGGGAGGAGGCGCTCGACGCGCTCAAGTTCATCCATCCCGATCTCATCCTGATGGACATCCAGCTGCCGGGGATGGACGGGCTCACCGTCACGCGCCGGCTGAAACGGGACCCGGCGACGCGGGACATTCCGACGATCGCCCTGACGGCCCACGCGATGAAGCGCGACGAAGCGAGAGTCCTCGAGGCGGGCTGCGCCGGCTACATCCCGAAGCCGATCGATACCGTGAACTTCCCGAAGCAGGTCGCCGATTATCTTCGGCGGAACTGAGGAGACGACATGAGCGAGCCTTCCAAGATTCTCGTGGTGGACGACGACGAGCGCAACGTTCGGCTGCTGGAGTCGATCCTCCGGGCCAGCGGCTACCCGGTGATCAAGGCCTACGACGGGCAGGAGGCGCTGGACTTGATCGCCTCCGAGCGGCCCGATCTCGTCCTGCTGGACGTGATGATGCCGCGCATGAGCGGACTGGAGGTCTGCCAGAAGGTGCGGGGCCAGTACGAGACGAGGCTCCTGCCCGTGATCATGGTGACCGCCCTCAACGCGCTGGAGGAGAAGGTGCAGGCCCTGGAGATGGGCGCCGACGACTTCCTGTCGAAGCCGATCAACAAGGTGGAGCTTCTCGCCAAGCTCCGTTCCATGCTCCGCGTGAAGTCGCTGCACGACGAAGTCGAGCGGACCCGGCGGGAGCTGGAGCGCAAGAACGAGGATCTCCTGAGGATGGAGGAGTTCAAGGAGAAGCTGATCCAGATGGTCGTCCATGACCTGAAGAACCCGCTGGCCGGAATCATGGGGAACCTCCAGCTCCTGAGGCTCCAGGATCCGGCGCAGGACGCGGGCCACCTGCAGGAGATCGTCGGCCGCACCGAGGAAAGCGCCAAGCAGCTGATGGAGATGATCCTGAACATCCTCGACCTCGCCCGTCTCGAGGAGGGGAAGCTGGAGATTCGCCGCAAGCCGGTCCATCCGCCGGAGCTGGCCCAGAGCTGCCTGAGGCAGGTAGCGGGGATGGCGGCCCGCGCCGAGGTCCGGCTGGTCGCCGCGCTCGAGGGCGCGCCCGGCGTCCTCCAGGCCGATCCCGTGCTGCTGTCGCGCATCCTCGGAAATCTCCTGAGCAACGCGCTCAAGCACACGCCCGCCGGCGGGAAGATCGAGGTGGGAGTCGCCCGCGAGGGCGATACGGCCCGGTTTTGGGTGAAGGACAGCGGGGAGGGGATTCCGCCCAACCTGCTGCCGCGGATCTTCGACAAGTTCGTCGTGGGAACCGGGGATCACCAAATGCGCCGCGCTTACGACACGGGGCTCGGACTCACTTTCTGCAAGATGGCCATCGAGGCTCACGGTGGGAGAATCGGCGTCGAGAGCGAGCCCGGGCGCGGCAGCACGTTCTCCTTCTCCCTGCCCATGACCCTCCCCGTGGAAGGAGTGAGGCCGCTGAAGCCGGAGGGGCCCGCGCAATGACTCGACCCGCCGGCGCGCTCGTTGACAGTCGAAAAAACTCCGTGCTAGCATCCGCGCCCGGAATGCCTCCTTCTCAGAACCCTCCCGTTCGCGATCGCTTCGTCGGGAAGGCCGGCTGCCGATGAACGGCTCCTTTGTCCCTTCCCGGCTGGCTGAAGTTCTCCGCGATCTCTTCCTCTCCGAGCGCAGCGGCATCCTCAGCCTGTCCCGCACGGGCGTCCGCAAGCGCATCTACTGGGACCGCGGGATGATTTTCTTCGCGGAGTCGACCCTGGAGGACGAGGGTCTGATCGATTTTCTCGTCCACGAGCGCTGCCTCGAAATGGCCGAGGCGGCCCGCGTGCCCGGAGGAAGGGGAGACGACCTCGCCCTGGCCCGCCGGCTGAAGGAATCGGGCCCGGTCGGCGCCGAGGACCTGGGCCGCGCCGTCCGGCAGCTCATCCTCCAGGTCGTGGTCTCCCCGTTCCGCTGGGATTCCGGCGAGTTCACCTTCCAGGAAACTCCGCCCGGCGGGGCGGACGTCTTTCCCAGCGACGTCCTCCTGACGTTCGAGTTCCTGATGCGCGGCATCCGCTCGATGAGCGGCTTCACCCCGATCCGGGACGCGATGCTGCGCCTCGACCGTCCCCTGAAGATGAGCGAGAACCTCTACCTGCCGCTGGATCGGCTCGCCCTGCACCCGGTCCAAGGGTTCGCCCTGTCGCGCGTCGACGGATCGACTCGCATTCGCGAGATTGCCTCCCTCATCCCGCCGTCGGAGGAGGACACGGCGCTGCGCTTCCTGTTCGGCCTGCTGCTGCTGAACATCGTCGAGCTGAACCCCCCGTTCGCTCCGGGAGCCCTGGCGGTCAACGATCTGCTCTCCGGCGACCGCGAGCGCAAGGAGCGCTACGAGCGGGAATCGGCGGTGATCAAGGAGATGTACCGGGCCACCTCCTCGAACGTGCCGCTCGAAATCCTGAGTCTCGGGGCCAACGCGGGCCCGGAAGAGATTCGCAAGGCGTACGAGACCCGCAAGGACGCCTTCCGGCCCGAGCGCTTCCTGAAGAAGATTCAGGAAGCCTACCGCGAGGAGCTCCTGCTCATCGAAGGAAAGCTCCTGGAGGCTTATCTGGCCTTGGGACAGAACCAGGTGCGCTCCGCCAGCCAGGGAGCCTCCCCCGGGGAGACGAAGCTGGACATGGAGGTCGTCGGCAAGCGGAAGGAGCTGTCGAAGACCCAGACCCAGGAGCACGTAGAGGAGCAGATCCGCCGCGCCGAGCAGTTCTACCTGAAGGCTCGCGAGTACTTCAAATCGAAGGACTACTACAATACCATCCAGTACTGCGAGCAGGCTCTCAAGGGAAACGACGCCGACGCGCGGTATCATTTCCTCCTGGGCCAGACTCTCGCCCACAACCCCGACTACCGCTGGCAGAAGCGGGCCGAAAGCTGCCTCCAAAGGGCGGCCGAGCTGGATCCCTGGAACGCCGACCACTTCGTGCAGCTCGGAAACTTCTATCGAGCCCACAATCTGCTTCGCAAGGCGAAGAAGAACTTCATGAGGGCGGCCGAAGTGATGCCCTCCCATCCCGAGGCGCGCAAGGCGCTCTCCGAAATGAAGCACATCGAAGCCTGAGCCCGCTTTTCCCCAGGTCCCGCCAATCTTGACAGAGCCGAGCGTCATGCTATAATTCCGGCTCTCGGAGGGGCCCTTTTGTTCATTGAAGTCAACAGGATCCCCCCTGAAGGCCTGCGGATTGATCGATCGCTGAATCTGGATCCCATCGTCCTCGGCGGCGACGTCTCGGCCCCGGTCGGGCCGGCGAGGCTTTCTGGTATGTTCCGCCGCGCGAGGAGGGACGTCGTATTCAGAGGGACGGTTGAAGCCTCCGTCTCTCTGGCGTGCAGCCGCTGCACCGCCTCCTTCGCACTGCCGGTTTCCGGGAATTGCTACCGCGTCTACCGTCCCGGTCCCGTGGGTAGGCCCGTCGCCTCCGATCGCGAAATCGACGAAGAGGATCTGGCGGTGACCCCGTACGACGGCGAGCGGATCGACCTCTCCGACATCGCCCAGGAGCAGATTTACCTGATGATCCCGCTCAAGCCGCTCTGCCGCGACGCCTGCGCCGGGCTCTGCCCGAGCTGCGGCGCCAACCGCAACGTGGCGCCATGCGAATGTCCGGATCCCGCCGGTGCGGATCCTTTGACCTTGAAGCTTCCCCTCAAACCTCCGACCCAGTGAGTGGCAGGACGAAACGATGCCGAACCCCAAGCGAAGACATTCCAAGGCCCGTAGAGATCGCCGACGCGCCCACGACGGTCTGTCCCGTCCCGCTCTTTCCAAGTGCCCCCAATGCCACGAGGACAAGATGCCTCATCGGGTCTGCCCTCATTGCGGCCATTACAAGGGCAGGGAAGTGATCGAGGTCGCGGAAATCTGATGCGCGGCCTGCCGGCCAGTCTCTCCCTTCCTTTCCCTCCTACGGGATAGCTCCATGGGAGCCACGATCGCCCTGGACGCCATGGGTGGTGACCACGCGCCGGCCAATCCGGTCGCCGGGGCGATTCTCGCCGCCCGCGAGCTGGGGAGCCGGGTCATCCTGGTGGGACGCCAGGACGAGATCGAGGCAGAGCTGGCGCGCTTCGGGCCGCGCGACCCCTCCCTCACCATCGTCCACGCGAGCGAGGTGGTCGGCATGGACGAGGCGCCGGGACTGGCCCTGAGGCGGAAGAAGGACTCCTCGCTGCGGGTCGCCGCGAACCTGGTGCAGGAGGGCAAGGCGGACGCCCTCGTCTCGGCGGGCAACTCGGGCGCCGTGATGGCCACGGCCATGATCGTCCTCGGGACCGTGGAAGGGGTCGACCGTCCCGCTCTCGCCGCGGTGGTCCCCAATCTCCGCGGCTATTCCGTCTGGCTGGACGTCGGCGCCAACGTCGACAGCAAGCCCCAGCACATCCATCAATGGGCCGTCATGGCCCACATCTACGCCCGCAACATCCTGGGAATCGAGACCCCGCGCGTCGGATTGCTGAGCATCGGCGCGGAGGCGGGGAAGGGGAACGACCTGGTGAAGGAGACCTTCAAGCTCCTGAAGGACTCCGGGCTGAACTTCATCGGGAACGTCGAGGGTCACGACATCTTCAACGGCAACGCCGACGTCATCGTGTGCGACGGATTCACCGGCAACGTAGCCCTCAAGGTGATCGAGAGCGCCACGGAAACGCTGTTTCATTTCCTCCGGCAGGAGTTCTCGCGGTCCTGGCGCACCCGCCTCGGCTACCTGCTCTCCCGCCCCGCGTTCAAAGGATTCAAGAAGCGCATCGACTACGCGGAATTCGGCGGGGTGCCCCTGCTGGGCGTCCGGGGGGCGACGATCATCAGCCACGGGCGCTCGTCGCCGCGCGCCATCCGGAACGCGCTGCGGGTGGCGGGGGAAGTGGTGGATCACCGGGTGAACCAGCAGATCCAGGATGAAATCCGCAAGGGGTCGCAAGGGATCCAGTCGGTGACCGGATGAGCGGATCCGCGGCGCGCTCGGCGCACGGCGAATCCCGCCTCCGGGCGGTGGTCTCCGGAACGGGGTCCTCCCTGCCGCCGGGCGTGCTCACGAACCGGGACCTCGAGAAGATGGTCGACACGTCGGACGACTGGATCACCACGCGCACGGGCATCAAGGAGCGGCGCATCGCCGGCGAGGGAGAGTACCTTTCGCAGTACGCGACCGAGGCGGCCCGCAAGGCCCTTGAGATGTCGGGCGTGCCGGCGGAGGAGATCGACCTCATCATCTGCGCGACCGTGACGCCCGATCGCCAGATCCCATCCACCGCCTGCACGATCCAGGACAATCTCGGGGCCTCCCGCGCGGCCGCGTTCGACCTGGCGGCCGGATGCTCCGGCTACATCTACGGTCTGGCGGCGGCGGATCGCTTCATCGTCGGCGGCGGCTTCCGGCACGTTCTGGTGATCGGCGCGGAGCTGCTCAGCAAATACGTCGACTGGAAGGATCGGACCACCTGCATCATCTTCGCCGACGGCGCCGGCGCCACGCTGCTGTCGGCGCGCGAGGGGACGTCCGGCGTCCTGGCCACCAGCCTGCGCAGCGACGGCTCCATGGCCGATTTCATCTATCTTCCCGCCGGCGGGACGATGATGCCGACTTCCGAGCAGACCGTCCGGGATCGGATGCACTTCATCCGGATGAAGGGGAACGAGACGTTCAAGATCGCCGTCCGGAGCATCGAAGAGGTGAGCCGGGAGGTCATCACCGCGAGCGGCCTGACGCCTTCGGACATCGATCTCTACATTCCCCATCAGGCCAATCGCCGGATCATCGAGGCGGTCGGGACGCGCCTCGGGCTGCGGCCCGATCAGCTCTACATGAACATCGACCGGGTCGGAAACACCTCGTCCGCGTCGATCCCGATCGCCCTCGACGAGGTGGTGCGCGCCGGCAAAGTGCACGCGGGCGACACCGTCCTGTTCGCCGCCTTCGGAGCGGGGCTGACCTGGGGAGCGGCGCTCCTCCGCTGGTAGCGGCCCCGCCCTTCGATCCCTCCCCAGACACGGAGATCTCGATGGCAGCGCACCAGCCGGCTTTCCTGTTCCCGGGACAGGGCTCCCAGAGCGTCGGGATGGGGCGCGCCATGGCGGCCGCCTACCCGGAGTCCCGGGCCGTCTTCGACGAAGCCGACGCGGCGCTCGGCTTCTCCCTCTCGTCGCTGTGCTTCGAGGGGCCCGAGGATCGCCTCCGCCTCACCGAGCTGACCCAGCCGGCGATCCTGGCGACGAGCATCGCCCTGCTTCGCCCTCTCCGCGGGCGGGACGTCGCGCCGGCGTGGGTGGCCGGGCACAGCCTGGGGGAGTACTCCGCGCTGGTGTGCGCCGGCTCGTTGAGCCTTGCGGACGCCCTTCGCCTGGTGCACCGCCGGGGACGTTACATGCAGGAGGCGGTCCCGGTGGGCCGAGGAGGGATGGCGGCAATCCTGGGACTTCCTGCCGAGCAGGTCGAGGCGCTGTGCCGCGACGAGGCCCGGGGCGAAGTCCTCTCCGCGGCGAATTACAACTCTCCGGATCAGATCGTCATCGCCGGCTCCGCGGAAGCGGTCGCCCGCGCCGTGCAGTCGGCGCCCCGGCGCGGGGCGAAGCGGGCGATTCCGCTCCCCGTGAGCGCCCCTTTCCATTGCGAGCTGATGGCCCCGGCGCGCGACCGGCTCGCCCCCGATCTCGGCGCGGCGCGCTTCGCGGATCCTTCCTGCCCGGTGGTCACGAATGTCGACGCCCGGCCAATCTCCCGGGGCGAAGAGGCGCGCGAGGGCCTGGTCCGCCAGGTGACGGCTCCGGTGCGCTGGGAAGCCTCCGTCCGGGAGATGGCCCGCCTCGGGGCGCGACTTTTCGTCGAAGTCGGCCCCGGAAGGGTGCTGTCGGGCCTGGTCCGCCGGATCGTCCCCGAAGCCGCCGTTCTGAACGTGGAGGATCCCGCTTCCCTGGACAAGACCCTGGCGGCTCTTTCGGGAGGAGCCTCATGAGCCTGAAAGGAAAGGTCACGCTGGTCACGGGAGCCTCCCGGGGGATCGGGCGCGAGATCGCCCGGCTCCTGGCCGAGGAGGGCTCCGATCTGCTGCTGGTGGCGCGCCCGTCTCCCGATCTGGAAGAGGTGCGGCGGGAATGCGCCGAGCGGGGGGTCCGGGCCGAATCGGCCCCCCTCGATCTGGGGGATGTCGATTCCCTGGAGCGCCTGCTGCCGGAAGCGCTCGGCCGTTTTCCGCGAATCGATCACCTGGTGAACAACGCCGGCGCGACGCGCGACGGACTCCTGATGCGGATGAAGCGGAAGGATTGGGAGGATGTCCTGGCCGTCAACCTCACCGCCGCCTACGTGATCACCCGGGCCGTCGTCCCTGCGATGCTCAAGGCGCGCTACGGCCGGATCGTTAACGTCAGCTCGGTGGTCGGCCAGATCGGCAATCCGGGGCAGGCCAACTATTGCGCCAGCAAAGCCGGCCTCCTCGGATTCACCTTCTCGCTGGCCCGCGAGCTGGCCTCGCGCAACATCACCGTCAACGCCGTCGCACCCGGGTTCATCGAGACCGCGATGACCGCGCAGCTGCCGCCGCCGGCGCGCGAGGCCCTTCTCGCCCGCATCCCCCTGGGCCGGATGGGCACCTCCCGGGACGTGGCCGAAGGGGTCCGGTTCCTGATGGGGGAAGGGGCCTCCTACATCACCGGCGCCGTCCTGAACATCAGCGGCGGCCTCCACATGGAGTGAGCTCTTCCCCCCCGCCCCGGTTCCACAGGGAAATGGGTATAATACGCGCCCGCAGGGACGTCGCACCCTGCATGTCGAACCAGCCTAAGGAGGAAACGGGATGACAGTCGAGGAGAAGGTCAAGGGAATCATCATGGAGCAGCTCGGGGTGGACGCCGAGGAGGTCACGCCGGAGGCTTCCTTCGTCAACGATCTTGGCGCCGACTCGCTGGACACCGTGGAGCTCGTCATGGCGCTGGAAGAGGCGTTCAAGATCGAGATCAGCGACGAGGACGCGGAGAAGATCGCGACCGTCTCCGACGCCATCAAGTACATCGAGAGCCATGCGTGAGAGGAGCTGAATCCCGGAGGGGGTGCCGCGTTGGAGCGTAGAGTCGTCATCACGGGGATGGGCATCATCTCGCCCCTGGGGGTCGGGACCGAGGCCAACTGGTCGGCCATGCTGGCCGGGCGGAGTGGCGTCGGCCCCATCACGCGATTCGACGCGACCGCCTATCCCTCGCGGATCGCCGGCGAGGTCCGCGACTTCAACCCGGAAGACTTCATCCCCAAGAAGGACGTCAAGAAGATGGACCGGTTCATCCATTACGCCGTGGCGGCCAGCCAGCTGGCGGTGGACGATTCGGCCCTGGCGATCGACGCGTCGAACGGCGATCGCGTCGGGGTCTACATCGGATCCGGAATCGGCGGCCTGCCGTCGATCGAGCGGCAGCACGCCTCCCTGCTCGAAACGGGCCCGGATCGGATCTCGCCCTTCTTCATCGTCGGCCTGATCGTCAATCTGGCCTCGGGCCAGGTCTCCATCCGCTTCGGCGCGAAAGGGCCGAACCTGGCGGCCTGCACCGCCTGCGCCACCGGCAGCCACAGCATCGGCGACTCGTTCGAGATCATCAAGCGGGGGGACGCGGACGCCATGATCTGCGGCGGCACCGAGGCGGTCATCACGCCGCTCGCCGTCGGAGGGTTCTGCGCCATGCGGGCCCTTTCGACCCGGAACGACGAGCCCGAGAAGGCGAGCCGCCCCTTCGATCTGAAGCGCGACGGCTTCGTCATGGGGGAAGGGGCGGGGATCCTGATTCTCGAGGAGCTGGGCTGCGCCCTGAAGAGGAACGCCCGCATCTACGCCGAGATGGCCGGCTACGGGCTCACCGGCGACGCCTTCCACGTCTCCGCCCCGTCGGCCGACGGGGACGGACCGGTCCGGGTCATGGCCGCCGCGTTGAAGGACGCGGGAGTCACTCCCGACGCGGTCGATTACATCAACGCGCACGGCACGTCGACGCCGGCGGGGGACAAGGTCGAGACGCTCGCGATCCACCGCGTCTTCGGCGATCGAGCCCGGAGGATCGCGATCAGCTCCACGAAATCGATGACCGGCCATCTCCTCGGCGCGGCGGGCGGTCTCGAGACGGCCGTCACGGCGCTCGCGGTGGCGCGGGACGTGGTCCCGCCGACGATCAATCTCGAGGTCCCCGACCCGGAGTGCGACCTCGATTACGTCCCTCTCAAGGCCCGCCCGATGACCGTCCGCTACGCGCTCAACAATTCCTTCGGCTTCGGGGGGACGAACGCCTGCCTTCTCTTGAAGAAGTACGAGGCGTAGGGCGGCGCCGGGGGCGGCGCGCCACTTCCCGCGAGGACCCGCGACCATGAAGATCGCCGTCTGCGTCAAGCAGGTTCCCGACACCGAGACGAAGATCCGCATCCGCGCCGACGGCCGGTCGATCGAGGAGGCCGGTGTCAATTTCGTCGTCAGCCCTTACGACGAATACGCCGTGGAGGAGGCGCTGCGCCTCAAGGAGAAGCAGGGGGGCGAGGTCGTGGCTTTCACGGTGGGCGACGAGCGGGCCGCCACGGCCTTGAGGACCGTCCTCGCCATGGGCGCCGACCGTGGCGTCCACTTGAAGGATCCCGCCTTCGAGGGTTCCGATGCCCTGGGAATCTCGCGGATCCTCGCGGCGGCCCTGAAGAAGACGTCTTTCGACCTGATCCTCTTCGGCAAGCAGGCGGTGGGGACCGATCAGGGTCAGGTGGGACCGAGGGTCGCCGAGCTGCTCGATCTGCCCCACGTCTCGGTCGTGGTTTCCCTGGCCGTGGAGGCGGGACGCCTCACGGCGGAGCGTGAGATCGAGGGCGCGCTCGAGATCGTCGAGAGCCCCCTGCCGGCCGTGATCACCGCCCAGAAGGGGCTCAACGAGCCGCGCTATGCCTCGTTGAAAGGCATCCTGGCCGCGAAGAAGAAGGAGATCCTCACGGTGACGCTCGCCGATCTGGGCCTGGAGGCCTCGTCGGTCGGGGCCGCGGGCGCCCGCGAGATCTGGGAGAAGCTGGAGGTTCCGCCGTCCCGCGGCGCCGGCAAGATTCTCAAGGACATGGAGCCGGCCGCGGCGGCGCGTGAGCTGGTGCGGCTGCTGCGCGAAGAGGCGAAAGTCCTCTAATCCCGAACGAGGAGCCCGTGCCGAAGGACGTTCTGGTATTCGTCGAATCGCGCGCCGGCCAGGTGAAGCGGCCGAGCCTGCAGGCCCTGAGCGAGGGGCGGCGCGTCGCGGACGCGCTCGGCGCGAAGCTGCGGGCGCTGCTGATCGGCTCGCAGGTCGAGGCGCTCGCCTCCGAGCTCGCCGCGCACGGCCCCGACTCCGTCCTGATCGCCGAGCACCCCTTGCTGGCGCATTACCAGGCCGAGGCCTTCACCGCCGTCCTCGCGGAAGCGGTGCGGACCACCGCTTCGGAATACGCCTTCCTCTCAGCGACGGCGATGGGCCGGGACCTCGCGGCCCGGGCCGCCGCCCGTCTCGAGGCGGGCCTCGCTTCCGACTGCACGCACGCCGAAGTCACCGCCGGCGAGCTGCGGGTCAAGCGGCCGGTCTATTCCGGGAAGGCGGTCGCCACTGTGCGCCTGGCGGGCTCCCCGAGCCTCGCCACGCTTCGGCCGAACGCGTTTCCCCTCGCGGCGGCGCCCCGCACGCCGTCGATCGAGAAGCTCTCTCTCGACCTCCCGGAGTCCCGGATCCGGGCCCGCACGACGGGGATCAAGGCGAGCGAGGCGGCGGAGATCGACGTGGCCGAAGCGGCGATCGTCGTCTCGGGGGGACGGGCCATGAAGGGCCCGGAGAATTTCGCGCTGATCCGCTCCCTGGCCGAGGCCCTCGGAGGGGCGATGGGCGCCTCCCGGGCGGCGGTCGACGCCGGCTGGGTGGGGCACCAGTACCAGGTGGGACAGACGGGCAAAGTGGTCTCGCCGATGCTCTACATCGCCTGCGGCATCTCCGGAGCGATCCAGCACCTGGCCGGAATGTCGACCTCCAAGGTCATCGTCGCCATCAACAAGGACGCGGAAGCTCCCATCTTCAAGCTGGCCGACTACGGAATCGTGGGTGATCTCTACGAGATCCTTCCGAAGCTCACCGAAGAGGTCCGGCGGATGAAGGGCCAGTAGCGAGGGGGCAGGTTGCCAAGCCAGGGGAAACCCCTCCAGATCCGCGAGAAGCTCGAAGAGATCGAAGCCAAGACGCTGCATCCCCGCGCCTGTCTGTCCTCCCGCTCGCGGGGCCGCCCCCGTCCCGAGCCTCCCGACGAGATCCGGCCCTGCTTCCAGCGGGACCGGGATCGCATCATCCACTGCAAGGCTTTCCGCCGCCTGATGCACAAGACCCAGGTCTTCCTCGCCCCCGAAGGGGATCACTATCGGACGCGCCTAACGCACACCCTGGAAGTCGCCCAGATCGCCCGGACCATCGCCAAAGCCCTCTGCCTGAACGAGAGCCTGACGGAGGCGATCGCGATGGCCCACGATCTCGGCCATCCCCCGTTCGGGCACGCCGGCGAGGCGGTCCTGGATCGAATGGTGCCGGGCGGCTTTTCCCATTACAAGCAGAGCCTGCGCGTCGTGGACCGCCTGGAGAACGACGGCAAAGGGCTCAACCTGACGCACGAGGTGCGCGACGGCATCGTCAAGCATTCGAAAGGGGAGGGACAGATTCTTCCGGAGGACGCCCGGCGCCGCGCCGCCACGCTCGAGGGCCAGGCGGTGCGCGTGGCCGACATCTTCGCTTATTCGAACGCCGATCTGGACGACGCCTTCCGGGCGGGATTGCTCCGCCCGGACGACGTGCCGCGAGCCATCCAGAAAGTCCTGGGCCCGACCTCCTCCGAGCGGATCGCGACGCTCGTCAAGGACGTCGTCAGGAGCACGATGCAGTCGGATCTCGATCGGATCCGGATGAGCGGGGAGGTCCTGCAGGGATTGAACGATCTGCGCGGATTTCTGTTCGAGCGGGTCTACCGGAACGAGGCGTCGGTCCGCGAGTTCCGGAAGGCCGAGGAGGTCCTGTCGCGGATTCGCGAGCACGTCCTCCGCCACCCCGGAAAGACGCTGGGTGAGGCGCCGCGCAGCGCTTCCCGCCGGAACCGGCTGGCGCTCGACTTCATCGCCGGCATGACCGACCGCTACGCCATCGCGCTCTTCAAGGAGATCGCCGTTCCCCGCCCGTGGGTGGGTCTCACCTGACGCAGCCGCCCGCTCACACCTCGTCGAAGATGAACTGATCGAGGCAGCGGATGTTCTGCTCGAAGCTCTCCGGATAGAGGAACCACGAGGCGACCGCCACGCTGCTCAGGGTGGAGTTGCCGTCCTGGGGGGTGAAGCAGAAGCCGACGACTTCCGTGCCGTGGTGCACGGCGAGCGTGGAGAGGACCACGACCGTCTGATTCAGGATGCGGCCGAAGTGGCCGTAATCCCGGCCGAAGGAGAAGACGACGTTGGCGGTGTTCTTGTGCGTCAGGGCGACGCGCTCGTCGGCCGCGAAGCGCGCCTTGATCGTCTCGACACTGGTCGGCTTGCGCACCCGGATGTTGAACCAGATGGTGTGCATGTACTGGCTGTTGACCTTCATCGCCGAAGAGTAGAGATTGAAGCGGTGCCCCAGCGTGGCGAACAGGTGGTAGGCGTCGCGCGCGTGGTGGGTGCCGAACTGCGCGTCCTTGTGGCTCCCCACCTGGGGGGAGGGGACGAACGACCCGTCCTGGCTGATGTCGTTGGCGCGGCGGATGCAGACGAACCGCCCCTCCACGAGATTCTCCGGGCCGCCGTCCTGCAGGGCGATCACGTCGACCAGGACGGAGAGGTTGTGGGTGTTGCAGGAGACCACCTGGATGAACTGGTCCTTCCCTTTCTCCAGCGCGCTCTCGTTGATGCCGCGCGCGTACATCTTCCCGAACCCGAACTCGCTTCCCTGGGCGATGAAGCCGAGGGTGTGGTCCCGGTATTTCTCGTAGAACTGCGCCTTGTTCTGGAGTCCCACGGAAGAGGGGGTGCAGTCGACGACCACGGAGGCCTGCCGCAGCGCCTCATGATGCTCGTAGGCGGGCTGGATTCCGATGTCCCGGAAACCCTTGAGGGCCGCTTCGTCCACCGCCAGGCGCGCGCCGCGCTTCATCAAGTTGGTGACTTTGGAGCGATCCGACAGCAGCGGGGTCCGCTTGTGGAACGTCACCTCGTCGATGCCGAGCGGCTCCTTCATGCTCGCGAGCAGTCCGATGAGCGGTTCGCCGACGGTGCCGGTCCCGACGACGTGAACCACTTTCTTCCCAGACATTCCCTCTCCTTCCGGTGTGGAAAACCGCGCGCCCCGCGCCTTCGACTTCTATCCCACGGATTTTCAACGTGTTCAGGCGAAAAATCTACAGTGCGTGGCCGGGCATGTCAAGCCTTTTCCGGCGCCCGTCGCGGCCGGCACGGCGTCCGCCGCCGATTCTTGACAATGCCGGAAGCGCTACCTAGAATGGCGCTGTAAGTGACAAAAATCATTCGAGTTGACCTCCGTTTCCGCGCCAGATAGAGGACTTGATGCAGGACCTGCCGCGCCTGGCGATTCCCGTCCGCGAGCTCCTCTCGGAGGAGCTTTCGGAAATCCGTCTCGTCCTCGCCGCGGGCGGCGCCGGACTCGAGCGCTCGCTGACTCATCCGCGGATCCAGAAGGCGGGCCTGGCGCTGACCGGCCCTTTGCACAAGCTCCAGCGGGGGCGGGTGCAGGTCCTGGGATCGTCGGAGATCGATTTCATGGAGCAGCTCGGCGAGACCGAGCGCGCCGCCCTCGTCCGGCGCCTTTTCGACGCCGACCTGACCTGCTTCATCCTGACCCGCGGCCTCGCTTTCTCGCCGCTCTTCCTCAAGCTCTCCGAGGAGCGGGCGATTCCGCTCTTACGCACCGAGCTGCCGACCGCCCCCGTGGTCGAGGCCCTGGGGCACTTCCTGGAGGAGCGCCTGGCGCCGTGCCAGGTCCTGCACGGCGTCCTGATGGACATCTACGGCCTGGGAGTCCTTCTGCTGGGCGACAGCGGCGTCGGCAAGAGCGAGTCGGCCCTCGACCTGGTGGTGCGCGGCCACCGGCTGGTCACCGACGACGTGGTCGAGATCGTCCGGAAAGGCAACGTCCTGACCGGGACGGGCCCGGCGATGACCCGCTTCCACATGGAGCTGCGCGGACTCGGCATCATCAACATCAAGGATCTCTTCGGCGTCGCCGCCGTGCGCGAGAAGAAGGACATCGAGCTGATCGTGCGGCTGGAGCTGCGCGAGACGGGCAAGAGCTACGAGCGGCTCGGCCTGGACGAGCAGGTCTTCTCGATCCTGGGCCTGTCCCTGCCGTACATCGAGATGCCGGTCACGCCGGGGAAGAACCTCTCCGTCCTTCTCGAGGTGGCGGCCCGCAACCAGCTCCTCAAGCGCCGCGGCTACCATCCGGCCAAGGAGCTGGCGCGCCGTCTCGGGGAGGCAATCCAGAGGAGGCGCCCTTGACCGCCGAGAGCGCCGGCGGCGGCGCCGGACGCCTCCACGAAATCGTCATCATCAGCGGGATGTCGGGGTCCGGAAAGAGCGCGGCGACGCGCTGCTTCGAGGACATGGGGTACTTCTGCGTCGACAATCTCCCGCCCCAGCTGATCCCCGTCTTCGCCGAGCTCTGCGTGAAGACCGACACGATCCAGCGAGCGGCGCTCGTCGTGGACGCCCGCGAAGGAGCTTTTCTCCAGCATTTCCCCGAGGTGCTGCAGCGCCTCCGGAAGGAGGAGCACCCCGTCACGCTGCTCTTCCTCGAAGCTTCCGACGACGTCCTGATCCGCCGGTTCTCCGAGAGCCGGCGGCCGCACCCGCTCGCGGTGAACGAGCCGCTGGAGACCGGGATCCACCGCGAGCGCGAAGTCCTCTCGGGGCTGCGCGCGCTGGCCGACATCCTGGTCGACACCAGCCGCTACAACGCCCACGATCTCCGCAAGTACCTCCACAATAACTTCCAGGAGAGGCGGCCCGGCGAGCCGATGGTGATCACGCTGGTGAGCTTCGGCTACAAGTACGGCATCCCCGGGGAATCGGACCTCCTGTTCGACACGCGCTTCATCCAGAATCCGTTCTTCGTGGACGGGCTGAAGAACCTCACCGGGCTGGACCAGCCGGTGCAGGATTTCCTGCACGCCCAGGAGGAGTACGTGGCGTTCCTGAACAAGCTCGACGAGATGCTCCTGTTCCTGATTCCGCGCTACCATCAGGAAGGGAAGACCTACCTCACCATCTCGGTGGGGTGCACCGGCGGCCGGCACCGGTCAGTCGCCATGACCCAGGAGCTCAGCGATCGCCTGATCGCGCAGGGGTATTCGATCAAAACGAAGCATCGGGATCTGGAGAAGGAATGACCTCGCAGCCGGAAGATGGCGGGAAGAACGCCGCGCGCTTCGGCGTCCTGGTGGTGGCGCATGGCGACCTCCCCGGAACCCTGGTCAAGGTCGTCGAGAAGATCCTCGGAGCGAAACTGGACGTCGAGGCGGTCAGCGTCGGATGGGACGACGACATGGCCGATTCGCGCCTCAAGATCCAGGAAGCGCTCAAGCGCGCCGGCCAAGGGCGCGGCGTGCTGATCCTCACCGACATGTTCGGCGGGACGCCCACGAACGTGACCCTGCCGTTTTTGAAGGCGGAGGACGTGGAGATCGTCACCGGCGTGAACCTGCCGATGATGGTCAAGGTGCCGAACATCCAGCAGGGGAGCGGCACGCTCGCCGAGGCCGCCGACCGTCTGAGGGACCTCGGTCAGGCGGCCATCCAGCTCGCGACCCATTACCTCAAGAAGCCGCCGGGCGGCGCCTCGCCGGCGGCGTGATCGAGCGCGAGGTGACGCTGATCAACGCGCTGGGGCTGCACGCGCGCGCCGCGGCCCGGCTCGTCCAGGTGGCTTCGCGTTTTCGCGCCCGGATCACGCTGACCAAAGAGGGACGGACCGTCGACGCCAAGTCGATCCTCGGCGTCCTGATGCTCTCCGGGGCGCTCGGCGACCGGCTCCTCCTCGCGGCGCACGGCGAAGACGAGGACGAGGCCCTGGCGGCGGTGGAGGCGCTTTTCCTGTCCCGATTCGGGGAGGCCGGCTAGATGCCCGATCACGATCCGCGGACGCTGCGAGGCATCGGCGTCTCGCCCGGCATCGCCGTCGGGACGGTGCTGCTCCTGGAGAACCCCAGCACCTCCGTCTTCCGCGTCCCCGTCGCCCCCGACCGGGTGGCCCGCGAGATCACCCGCCTGAGGCGCGCCCTGGCCCGCTGCAAGCGGCAGATCCTGATGGCGCGGGAGCGCGCCCTGCGCGAGGCGGGCGAAGGCTACGCCCGCGTCTTCGACGCGCAGATGCTGATCCTCGAGGATCCTTCCCTCATCCGCGAGACGATGGAGATCATCCGCCGCGATCAGGTGAACGCCGAGTGGGCGGTGCGGGGAATCGTGGCGCGCTACCTCAAGGTGATCGCGGGGCTGGAGGATCCTTACCTCCGGGAGCGGGGGAGCGACGTCGAGGACGTGCACGCCCGGATTCAGCAGGCGCTCGCCGGCCGCCAGCAGCACGATCTCTCGGAGCTGCGCGAGGACGTCATCGTCGTCTCCAGCGTCCTGTCGCCCTCCGATCTCGTCCTGCTGGATCGCGATCACGTCATGGGCCTGGCGATCGAGCAGGGAGGCCAGACGTCCCACACCGCCATCATCGCCAACGCGCTGGGGGTTCCCGCGGTGGTCGGGGTCAAGGGGATCGCCGCGCTCCTCAAGTCGGGGGATCCGATCATCCTGGACGGCGCCACCGGCACCGTCCGCCTTCATCCCGACGCGCAGCTCCTCGAGGAATACCGGGAGGCCGCGCGCCGCGCCAAGGAAGCCGACGCGCGCCTGCTCACGGAGCGGGACCTCCCCACCGTCACGACCGACGGCGCGGGAATCCGCCTGCAGGCGAACCTGGAGATTCCCGAGGAAGTCGACTCGGCGATCCGCCTCGGCGCCGAGGGGATCGGGCTCTACCGGTCGGAGTTCCTGTTCCTGCGCCACGCTCCCGATCTGCCCACCGAGGAGGACCACCGGAGCGCCTACCGCATGCTGGCCGATCGGATGGCGCCTCATCCGGTCGTCATCCGCACGCTCGACATCGGCGGCGAGAAATATTTCCACCGCACGCTCGAGCGCGAGGAGGTGAACCCGGTCATGGGGCTCCGGGCGATCCGCTTCTGCCTCAAGCGCAAGGACATCTTCCGGGCCCAGCTCCGCGGCTTCCTGCGGGCCGCCACCGGCGGAGGCCTCGCCCTGATGTTCCCGATGATCTGCGACCTCGACGAGCTGCGCCAGGCGAAGGAGATGCTGGAGAGCGCGCGCCAAGAGCTGATCGCGGAAGGGGTCCCGGTGCCGGACCGCTTCCCCCTGGGGACGATGATCGAGACCCCGGCGGCGGCCATGATCGCCGACCTGCTGGCGCGCGAAGTCGATTTCTTCAGCATCGGTACCAACGACCTGATCCAGTACACCCTGGCGATCGATCGCGGCAATTTCTCGGTCGCCTATCTGTACCGGCCTCTCCACCCCGCCATGCTGCGGCTCATCAAGGGCGTCGTCGACGTGGCGCAGAGCGCCGGCCGGGGGGTGAGCCTGTGCGGCGAGGTGGCGTCGAACCCGCTGTGCGCGGCGCTCCTGCTGGGGATGGGGATCAACGAGATCAGCATGCGCCCCTCGGCGATCCCGGCGGTGAAGCACCTGCTGCGCGCCGTGTCGCTGGACGAGGTGCGGCGCATGGCCCGCCAGGCGCTGGATCTTCCCGGCGCCCGGGAAATCGAGGACCTGATTCAGAAGCAGCTCGGAGACCGTCTGCCCCACGGCATGACGTGCCTCGTCCCTTCCCGTTGAAAGGAGGAGTCGTTCGATGAGGCGCGTCCCGAAGCCCTGGGGGGAGGAGATCATCTTCGCCGAGACCGACCGCTACGCCGGGAAGATCCTCGTCGTCCGGCGGGACGAGATCCTGAGCCTGCAGTACCACGAGCGCAAGGACGAGACGCTCTACCTTTATAAAGGCAGGGTGCGGCTCTGGATCGAGGAGGACGGCAAGCTCGCGGAGAGGATCCTCGCTCCCGGGGAAGCGCTGCGGATCCCCCCGGGCCTCCGCCACCGACTGCAGGCCCTGGAGGACAGCGAGGTCTTCGAGGTGAGCACCCCGGAGCTGGACGACGTCGTGCGGCTGGAAGATCGTTACGGACGCCTGGCGGGGCGGAAACAGGATTGACAGGCGGCGAGCGCTTTGCCTATCATCCGACGGCGCCGTTCCCGCCTTGGAGCCGCATGACGAAAGCCGATCTGGCCCACGCCATCTACCAACGACACGGGGCGCTGTCTCGGCGGGAAGCGACGGCTCTGGTCGAGACGGTGCTGGAGCGGATTCGCCAGGGGCTCTCGACGGGCCGGGCGGTGAAGATCTCGGGCTTCGGTTCCTTCACCGTCGTCCACCGGAAGCCCCGTCCCGGAAGGAATCCGCGCACGGGGGAGAGCGTGATCATCCCCGGAAGGGTCCGTCCCGTGTTCCGCCCCTCGCGGCAGGTGCTGCTCCAGCTCAACCGCGACGGCCGGCCGGGGCGAGTTCGAGGAGTGATCGATGGCCACTGAGGTTCCGAAGAAGCTCTTCTACAAGATCGGCGAGGTCTGCTCGCTGACCGATACGCAGCCCTACGTCCTGAGGTTTTGGGAGTCGGAGTTTCCGCAGCTTGCGCCGAAGAAGACCCGGACGGGCCAGCGCGTCTACCGTCCCCGGGACATCGAGATGGTCCTGGAGATCAAGAAGCTGCTCTATGACGAGGGGTTCACGATTGCCGGCGCGCGCAAAAAGCTGGGGATGGGCGACGGCGCGGCTCCTCTCCCCGAGCCCACCGAGGAGCCGGCCCCGGACACCATGGCGCTGCTGGAGCTGCAGGAGGACTTCCGCTCCTCCCTCGGCGAGATCCTCTCGATCATGGACGACACCGATCGGCGCCTGAAGAAGAAGAGCTGATCGTCCCGCGCGCCCGGCCGCCTTGACACTCTTCCGACCGCGCCGCTAGAATGCCGCATCCCAAGAGGCTCGGGGCGTAGCGCAGCCTGGTAGCGCACTTGCTTGGGGTGCAAGTGGTCGCTGGTTCAAATCCAGTCGCCCCGACCAATCATTGTGCCAGCCGCTCGAGATCGTGCTGGGTTCGTTTCGTCCTCCCTCGCTTGCGCGGCCTCCCGCCCGTCCGATGTCGGTGATCACCCGCAGCGGCTCCTTGCCCAATCCTTGATTGCCCTGCAGGACCTCCTGCCGGTCGACCATGGCTTGCACCTTGGCCACCAGCTTCTCCTGCCCCTCGAGGAGCCGCAAGCTGAGCCGGATGACCTCTTCGTCCCCGAACTCCATCCCGAGCAGCTCCGATTTCAGCAATTCCATTTCCTGCTTGATGTTGGACATCAGCCTCAGGGAGCGCTTCGCCCGCTTCATCTCGATCTTCGTCCAGGTCTTGCCGCTCATCCCTCAGCTCCTTCCACCCCTCCTGGGTTTTCCAGATCGGCACGGGCCGCGCCTGGGGCCGGATAGCGCCAGATTCGTGGATCGCCTCCGGTCTGATGTATGCATCCCAAGGACTCCGAAAGTCGCGGGATCGAAAAGGGGTTCCCGCCCGTCACCGGGAGCGGTAACGCCCCCCGACGCTCCACCCTCCCTTCTCCTCATCCTCTTCTTCGCCGCCTCCGTCGTCCTCGTCGTCGTCTTCCTCTTCGTCCTCCTCGTCGTCCTCTTCCTCTTCCTCTTCGTCGTCGATATCTTCTTCCTCGTCAACATCGTCTACATTCGCCAGGCGCAGCTGCTGTGCCAACGTGTTCATCTCTGGGTCACCCTCCGGTGATTGCCTGCGAACTCCTCGCAAGCGACGCGATTATACCTCGGCGTTCCGGGGCCGGCGACGATGGGGCCTATGCTATACTCCCGCTTCAACGATGGCTCCTCATCCGCCCTTCATCCTGGTCACCAACGACGATGGCATCGGCGCCGAAGGGCTGCAGGCGCTGTCCCGCGAGCTCGCCTCGGTCGGCCGGGTCGCCGTCATCGCGCCGGATCGGGAGCAGAGCGCCTCCAGCCACGCCTTGACGCTGCACCGCCCCCTGCGCGTGAAGCACCACGCGCCGGACGTCTACAGCGTCGACGGGACGCCCACCGACTGCGTCAACCTGGGAATCCTGAACCTCCTCCCCGAGCGCCCCGCTCTGGTGGTCTCGGGAATCAACCGGGGGATGAACCTCGGCGACGACATCACCTATTCGGGGACGGTCGCGGCGGCGTTCGAGGGGACGCTCTTGGGCATTCCTTCCTTCGCCGTGTCGCAGCAGACTTCCAGGGAGAAACCGGTCGATTTCGCCGCCGCGGCCCGCTTCGCCGCGACGCTGGCGCGCCGCGTGCTGGATCACCCCATTCCGCCGGGGACGCTCTTGAATGTGAACGTGCCGGCGGCCCCGCCTCGGGGGGTGCGCCCGACGCGACAGGGGAAGCGGACCTACCATCAGGGGGTGGTGGAGCGGACCGATCCGGCGGGACGCCGCTACTACTGGCTGGGCGGCATCCCGCCCCAATGGGACGACGACCCCCACAGCGATTTCGCCGCCATCAAGGACGGTTACATCTCGCTTACCGCCCTGCATCTCGATCTCACGCACTACCCGCTGCTGAAAGAGCTGGAAGGTTGGCACCTGGAGGCGTTCTCGGAGAGGTGACTTCGTGGACTTCAGGCTCAGGCGCCAGAAGATGGTGGCCCGCCTCGAAAAGGCGGGGATCGTAGACCCGCGGATCCTCCAGGCCTTCCTCGACGTGCCGCGGCACCTCTTCGTCGAGGAGGCGCTCCAGGAGAAGGCCTACGGCACCCACGCCCTGCCGATCGGGCACCAGCAGACGATCTCGCAGCCCGAGATCGCCGCCCGGATGACGGAGATGCTGCAGATCCGCTCGGAAGACCGGGTCCTCGAAGTGGGGACCGGCTCGGGCTACCAGGCGGCGATCCTGGCGCGCCTGGCTTCGGAGGTCCTCACGGTGGAGCGCATCCCGGCGCTCGCCCGGCGCGCCGAGGCTCTGCTGATGGCGTTGAAGCTGGGAAACGTGCGCGTCAAAGTGTGCGACGGCTCGCTTGGCCTCGGCGAGGGGCAGTCCTTCGACGTTATCCTGGTGGCCGCGGCCGCCCCGGAGATCCCGCGCCCGCTGCTGGAGCACCTGGCCCCGGGAGGGCGCATGGTGATTCCGGTGGGCTCCGGGTCAAAGCAGAATCTCTTCCGGGTCGTGCGCCAGGGGGACGAGTTCCTGGCCGAGGACCGCGGCCCCTGCACCTTCGTCAAGCTGGTCGGCCGCTCGCGCTGGGCGAACCTTCCCGATCACCCTTCCTGAGGTCGGCATGGAGAGCGATTTTCTGGCGCAGGAGATGCAGCGTTTCGACCCCGAGGCGTCGCTGGAAGCCGCGCGCACGCCTCCCGCCTCCTGGTACACCGATCCCCGCTTCCTGGAGCTCGAGCGGACCACGGTGTTCCGACGCTCCTGGCAGGCGGTCGGACGCATCGACCAGCTGCCGCGCGCCGGCAGCTACTTCACCGGCGAGCTGCTCGGAGAGCCGTTCGTGGTGGTCCGCGGCTCCGACGGGGCGCTTCGGGCGTTCCTCAACGTCTGCCGCCACCATGCCGCCCAGGTGTGCCCGGGGGAGGAAGGCTGCCTGACGGAGCTGACCTGCCCATATCACGGCTGGACGTACGGGCTGGACGGGCGGCTCCTGCGCGCCCCGAAGCTGGGACGGAGCGAAGTCTTCGATCGGGACGGCTTCGGGCTCGTGCCGATCGCCGTGGAGAGCTGGGGGCCGCTGGTCTTCGTGCACCTCGGGCAGAAGCCCGCCTCCCTGCGCCAGGAGCTCGCCGAGCTGGAGCGGCGCCTCGAAGCCTCGGCCTTTCGGGAGCTGCGCTTCGCGCAGCGCAAGTCGTACGACTTGCAGTGCAACTGGAAGGTCTACGTCGACAACTACCTCGACGGCGGCTATCACGTGGCGCACCTCCACCGGGGCCTCGCCGGGCAGCTCGACCTCAAGAGCTACCGGACGGAGATCTTCCCGCGCCTGTCGATCCAGTCCTGCGCGGCGCCGGCGGAGGCGGCGGCGGGGCCCGAGGGCGACTTCCCCGAGAGGATCGGCCAAGGGGCGCTGTACGCCTGGATCCATCCCAACTTCATGATCAACCGCTACGGCTCCATCATGGACACCAACTACGTCCTGCCGCTCTCCCACGACCGCTGTCGCGTCGTCTTCGATTTCTTCTTCGACGAGACGGAAGGCGCGGAAGCGCAGGACTTCATCGCCAAGAGCGTCGCCGCCAGCCACGTCGTCCAGGAAGAGGACGTGGGGATCAGCGAGTCGGTCCAGCGAGGGCTCGGCTCGTCGGCTTACGATCGCGGCATCTACGCCCCCGCGTTCGAGGCCCCGATGCTCCACTTCCACCGGCTTCTCGCGCGCGACCTCCGCGGCGCCGGCCGCCCCTCCTGAGACGGCGATGACGCCTCGCGGGCGCCGGGCGCGGCTGATCGCGGCCCTCGGCTGCCTGGTTGCCGTCGCCGCGCTGCCGCCGGCCGCCGTCGCGGCCGAACTCTCCGTCGATCTCGCCTCGGCCCGCCGATTGTTCCAGAAGAACCTCGACGCGATCCGGCACCGGGATCGGAGCGCCTATCTCGCCTGCTATCTCAACGGCAAGACGCTGGCCCGGACGGGGCCCGACGGGATCCAGCTCGGGTTCGCAGAGCTGGCGCGCGAGGCGGGGAAAGGATGGCCCGATCGTTTCGAGGGACTCGATCTGCAGCTCGTGCCGATCCGCCCGGGCCTGGTCTACGGCACCTACCGCTACCGGGTCCGTTACGGCGCGCGCGAGGAGTCGGGCCTCTCGGAGCGCCTGTTCGTGGAAACGGAGAAGGGATGGAAGATCGCCGTGACGACGGCGTTCCCCGCGGCCGCCGGCACGCCGCCCCCGCCGCGGGCCCTCGTCGGCGCGACCTTGGTCGATGGCACGGGCGGGAGCCCGGTGGCCGATGCGACCGTGATCCTGCGCGGCGGCAAGATCGATTGCGCCGGGAGCAGGGCCCGATGCCTCGTTCCGGACGGCCTCGAGACGCTCGACGTTTCGGGCAAGTGGATCACGCCCGGCCTGATCGACGCTCACGTCCACTTCGCCCAGACCGGCTGGGTCGACGGGCGCCCCGACGCGATCGACGTCCGCAAGGATTATCCGTACGAGGAGGTCGAGGCCGGGCTAGAGGCCCATCCGGAGCGCTTCTTCCGGGCGTTCCTGTGCTCGGGCGTCACCGCGGTCTTCGACGTCGGCGGCTATCCCTGGAGCTGGGATCTGCGCGGCCGGGCCGCGGCCGATCCACTGGCGCCACGCGTCGCGGCTGCCGGGCCGCTGCTCTCCACCTGGGACTTCTGGCTGAACCTCCCGGGAGAGCGGCAGTTCCTCTACCTGGGCGGGGAGGAAGACGCGCGGCAAGACGTCCGCTACCTCAAAGCGCGCGACACCGACGCCGTCAAGGTCTGGTTCATTCCGGTCGAGAGCCGGAAGTTCGAGGAGATGGAGAAGGTGGTGCAGGCCGCCGGGGAGGAGGCGCGCCGGCTGCGGGTTCCTCTCATCGTCCACGCCACGGGGCTGCGCGAGGCGAAAGCGGCGCTGCGCGCCGGGGCCAGCCTTCTCGTCCACAGCGTCGGCGACCTCCCGGTCGACGAGGAATTCCTGGCGCTGGCCCGCAAGAATAAGGTGGTCTACTGCCCGACGCTGGTGGTGGTCGACGGTTACCGGCGGCTGCAGGAGGCGGCCGCGGCGCACCGGCGGCCCGACGTCGACGATCCGAACGGCTGCGTCGATCCCGGGATCGTGGCGCGTCTCGCCAAGACGGCCGATCTGAAAGCCCCGGCACCCGATCCGGCCGTCGCGGAACGCCGGCGGGCCCGGTTCCAGACCTTCGCCGAGCAGGCGCCGCGCAACCTCCTCAAGGTGCACGACGCGGGGATCGCCATCGCCATGGGGACCGACGCCGGCAACCCCCTGACGCTCCACGGCCCTTCGGTATACGCCGAGATGGAAGCGATGCAGGCGGCCGGCCTGGCGCCGATGGACGTGATCGTCGCCTCCACCCGAGGCGGGGCGCGGGCGATGGGACGGTCGGCGGAGATCGGAACGCTCGAGAAGGGAAAGAGCGCCGACCTGCTCGTCCTGGACGCCGACCCGACGCAGGATGTTATGGCCTTTCGGCGGCTGCGCTACGTGGTCCGGGGCGGCGTCGTCCGGACTCCCGAGGAATTGAGGCCCGCCAAGCCCGCCCGCTGAGCTCTCCCCCGAGCTCGTCTCCGATTCCAAGAGAGCGGCGTCGAGTTAGACCGCTTCTCCGAACCTTCGTCGGCCCAATGTCGGGACACAAATCAATTTGACATCGAGATCGGCGAGACGCCCGGATGGCAAGGCGCCCGAACGCATACCCAGGACCCTACGCCGGCGAGGCGCAGGCAGCAGTGTCGCGTCTCCCAAAGGACGTTGGCATCGAGGCCGTCGAGGCGCCCGGATGGCAAGACGCGCCGAAGCGCCGCGTACTCAGGGCGGTCCGCAAGCGAGGCGCAATGCGGCGAGCCGGGATGGATCGACGGCCTCAGCGGTGGCTTGCGAGGATGGCCGCGGCGGCGAGCGAGCCCGGACCGCCGGTGATCCCGCCGCCGGGATGGGTGCCGCTGCCGCACAGGATGAGGCCCGGCAACGGGGTCAGGTGACGCGAGCAGGAGGCGGCGGGCCGCAGGGAGAACATCTGGTCGAGGCCATGCTCGCCGTGGTGGATGTGTCCCTCCGTCAGGCCGTAGCGGGACTCGAGATCGGCCGGGGAGAGGACTTCGCCACTGAGGATGCGCTCCGGAAGCGTCGGGGCGTAGACCGCCAGGGTTTGCACGACGTGGTCGGCGAGCGCTTTCTTCCGATCTTCGGTCCATCCCCCTCGAACGTGGTACGGCACGAAGTGCGCCAAGATCGAGACGACGTGGTTCCCGGAGGGGGCGAGCGACGGCTCGGAGAGCGACGGGACGCGGACGTCGAGGATGGGCCGCGCCGGATATTCCCCGTACTTCACCGGATCGAAGGCGCGCTCCAGATCGTCCAGCTCCTCCCCGGTCCGGATCGCCTCGAACACTCCGCCCGGCCGGCCGGCGAAATCGAGAGGACCGCTCAGGGCGAGGTTCACCTTGGCGGTCGTTCCGCGGCAGCGCCAGTGGCGGATCGCTTCCTCGATCTCCGCCGGAAGGTCGCGCGGCGCGATCATCTCGAAGAAGGTCCTCTTGGGATCGCACGAGGAGAGGACGCCCAGCGCGTCGATCCGCTCTCCGCCCTCCAGCTCGACGCCGCGGACTTTTCCCCCTTCCACCAGAATCCGGCGGACCGGGGAGGAGGTCCGGATCTCCGCCCCGTGGGCGCGGCACGACTCCTCCAGAGCGCGGGTCAGGACCGCCGCCCCGCCGCGGATCTCGCGTCCCGTGAGCGCTTCGTGCAGGAGCAGATTGGCGGCGCTGCCGGCCGACCAGGGACCCAGCCAGGTGCCGGCGACCGACTCTCCGGCGAGGCCCGCCCTCAGGAGCTTGGTCTCGAACCACTCGCCCACGTAGTCGCCCACGCACATCGGCAGGACGCGCAGGACGTCGAGCATCTCGTCTTCCGAGAGGCGGCGCAGCGCCAGCCCGCGGCGCGCCAGGTCCCAGAGATCTCCCAGCCCCTGCGCTCCGAGCTTGGGAGCGGGCTCGTCCTGCAGGCGGGCCAGGAAGTTCCGGATGCGCCCGAGGAAACCGCGCCAGGCCCGGTACCGGTCGGCGTCCCGCCGCGAGAACGCCGCGATCTCCGGCTCGGCCCGCGCCGGATCGCGGTAGAGGAGCAGGCCCCGCCCGGCGGCCTGCGGAAAGTAGACCGGCACCTCGTCGTCGCGCCAGACGAGGCCGTGGCGCTCGAGCTGCAGCAGCTCGGCCACCTGGGGACGGAAGGAGGCGGTGTCGTGGAGCAGGCCGGGGGTGCGGAAGCCGGGCCGGAATTCCTCCAGGGCGCCGAGGCCGCCGAGGACGTCGCGGCGCTCGACGACCAGGAGCTTGCGCCCGTTCTTGGCGAGCAGCGCCGCCGCCACCAGTCCGTTGTGGCCCCCGCCGATGACGATGAAGTCGTAGCCCATGGCTTGGCTTTCCTTCAGACGGACCGCGAGCTGAGGATGTCGCGCGCCGCGTTGGCGCCCGGCGCCCCCATGATCCCGCCGCCCGGATGCACCGCGGAGCCGCACATCCAGAGCTTCGGCACCGGCGTCCGGTAACGCGCCCATTTCGGTGCGGGGCGCAGGAAGAAGAGCTGCTCGAGACTCAGCTCTCCCTGGAAGATGTTCCCTTCGCTCAGCCCGGTCTGCTGCTCGATGTCCCAGGGAGTCAGGACCTGCCGGTGAAGGATCGCCTCCTTCAGGCCCGGGCAGTATTCGGCGAGCGTGTCGATGACCGTGTCGCCCCAGGCCTCGCGCTTGCCGGGCCAGGCGGCGGCCCCCTCCTTGAGGTGATACGGGGCGTACTGGACGAAGATCGACATGACGTGCTTGCCGGGAGGGGCGACCGAGGGATCGACGAGCGACGGGATCACTACGTTGAGGTAGGGGCGCTTCGAGTACTCGCCATATTTCGCCTCGTCGTAGGCGCGCTCCAGGTACTCGATGCTGGGCGAGATGGCGATGTCGCCCCGCAGGTGCGGCCCGATCCCGGGGCGCGACACGAACTCGGGAAGGCGATCGAGCGCCAGATTCACTTTCCCGGAGCTGCCGCGCAGCTTGTAGCGGCGAATCGACTCCACGAACTGCGGGTCGAGCCCCTCGGCGCCCACCAGCTTCAGGAAGGTGCGGCGCGGATCCATGCTGGAGATGACGATCTTCGAGCGGATCTCCTCGCCCCCCTCGAGGACGACGCCGGCGGCAGAGCCGCCGTTCATGAGGACCCGCTCCACCGGCGCCTCCGTCCGGATCTCGGCGCCGAGGTGCCGCGCGGCGTCGCCGATGGCGGCGCTCAGCGCGCCGGTGCCCCCCTTGCAGAACCCCCACGATCGGAAGGCGCCGTCGATCTCCCCCATGTAATGATGCAGCAGGACGTAGGCCGTCCCCGGGGAGCGGACCCCCAGGAACGTGCCGATGATGCCGCTCACCGACATGGTCGCCTTCAGGACGTCGGATTCGAACCATTGATCCAGGAAGTCGACGGCGCTCATCGTGAACATCTTGATCTTGCGGACCCGCTCCTCCTCGCTCAGGGCGCCGAAGCGCCTTCCGAGCTTCAGCAGCTCCCACAGCTCGCGCGGGTTCTTCGAGGTCGGATCGGGCGGCGTCATCGCCAGGATCGGCTTCACGAAGCGCCCCATCTGCATCATCGCCTGCCCGTAGGAGGGATAGATCTCGGCGTCCCGCCGGCTGAAGCGCTCGATCTCGCGGCGCGTCTGCTCGGGATCGGACCAGCGGCACAGGGAGTTCCCGTCGGGGAGGGGAGTGAAGGCGCACTCCAGCGGGATGATCTGCAATCCGAAGCGCGGCAGATCGAGGTCGCGGATGATCTCGGGGCGCAGCAGGCTCACGACGTAAGAGAAGACCGAGAAGCGGAATCCCGGGTGGATCTCCTCGCTCACCGCCGCGCCGCCGAGGACGTGGCGCCGCTCGACGACCAGGACCTTCCTCCCGGCGCGCGCCAGATAGGCGGCGCAGACGAGCCCGTTGTGGCCGCCTCCCACCACGATCGCGTCGTAGACCTTCGCCATCAGGCCCGCTTCCTTTCGGGGTCGAAGAACGGGCGCTTCACGACCGTCGCGGTCACGGTGCGCCGCTCGTATTCGGCGGTGTGCTCGATCTGGAAGCGCGTGCCGGGCTCGGCGTAGCGCGCCTCGACCGTGGCGAGCGCCAGGTTCTTCTTGAGCATCGGCGACCAGGTGCCGCTCGTGGCGCGCCCGATCTGGCGCCGGCCGTCGTAGACCGGGACAGCGGTCCTCCAGGCGGTGGCGGGAAGGTGCGGAGGCAGCGCATGCTCCTCGTAGAGCCGCTCCAGCTCCTCCCACGAGATCTCCAGCCCGACCATCGCCCACTTCGAGCCGCGCTCCTTCTCGGCCTTCAGCGCCTGCTGTCCCACGAACGGCTCGCGGTCCAGGTCCACCGTCCATCCGAGCCCCACTTCGAAGGCCGAGGACTTCCGCGACTCAATCGGGCAGCGCGTGGCGCTGTGATAATCGACCCCCTGGAGAATGAATCCCGCCTCGACGCGCGTCACGTCGAGGGCGTCGAGCGCCGCCGGCACCAGGCCGTAGGGAGCCCCGGCTTCGAGCAGGGAGTCCCACACCGCCACGGCGTCTTCGGCTCTCATCCAGACCTCGTATCCCAGATCGCCGGTGTAGCCGGTCCGGGAAATCTCGACCGGAATCGCGCCGATGCGGGCGGCCGCGACGCGGAAAAAGCGCAGCGCTCCGACGCCGTCGCCGCCGCAGGCCGCCTTGAGGACGTCGCGCGAGGTGGGCCCCTGGACGGCGAGCGCCGCGGTCGTCTCGGAATGATCCTCGATCGCCACCCGGAAGCCGCGCGAGTGCTCCTGCAGCCAGCGCAGGCTCGGGCTGGCGGAGGTGACGCGGTACGTCCGGTCCGCCAGGCGCGCCGCGGTGCCGTCGTCGATCACCTTCCCCTGGCCATCGCACAGGCAGAAGTAGGAGACTTGTCCCACTTTGATCTTGCGGAGATCGCGCGACGCCACGTGGGCCAGGAAGTCGGCGGCGTCCTCGCCCGTGACGACGTACTTGAACAGCGGCGACACGTCGAGCATCCCGGCGGCGTGCCGGAAGGCGAAGTACTCGCGATCGTGGTTCGTGTCGTAGGAGCAGACGGCGCAATAGCCGGCCCAGTCCTTCCAGCGGTGACTCACGCACAAGGGAGCAGTGCGCGGGTGGAACGGAGTCGGGACGGGCATGACGAGACAGCTCTCCGAAGCGCCGTGACGCGATGATGGCCTGAATTCGATGGGGCTCAGAGGCGCGTCATTATACTGCAGGCGCGCGCGGGCCGGGGCCGCCGTCCAGCTCGACCTGCACCCGGGCGTCGTTGAAGCAGGCTCCGCCTCCCAGATCGGTCAGGGTGTCGGGGGCCAGGGCGTTGGCGGTCGCGCCGTTGAGGGTGTGGCGGCTCCAGAGCCCCTTGGGAAGAAAGACGACCCCCTCGCGAAGGCCGGCGTTGATGCGGGCGTGGCAGCGAACTTCTCCCAGGGCGTTGAACACCCGCACCCTGCCGCCGTCGGAAATCCCGCGGAACCGGGCGTCGGCCGGGCTGATCTCGAGCGGCACGGGGTGCCGGTGCAGCTGCCCGAGGGTCGAGCTGATCGTCCGCGACGTGGCGGGGGAGATCAGGGCGAGCGGGTAATCCCGGGTGGCCGGATCCTCCCGGTAGGCGTAAAGCCCGCCGGGCGCCTCGCGGTCCAGCTCCGCCGGGAAGAGATGCGCCTTGCGGTCCGCGGTGAGCGGGAAGGAATCCTTGAACTGGATCGGCTCCGGCCCCGCCTCGGGCTGCGCCACGCCCTCCCGATCCAGCTCGCGGCGGAAGCGATCTCCCTGAGGATGCGCCGCGAGGATGGCGCGGCTGATCGCCTCGTCCGTCTCCGGATCCCCGGGGCGGCTCACGCCCGTCAGGCGGCAGAGCTCGGCGAACACCTCGTGGTTCGAGCGCGACTCTCCCACCGGCGAGATCACCGCTCCGGCTTCCTGGAGGACCATCGCCCCATAACCGCGGCTCAGCTCCCGGCGCTCCAGGAACGTGGTGGCCGGCAGGATCACATCGGCGTAGCGCGCCGTGTCGGTCATCACCTGATCGAACACGACGGTGAAGAGATCTTCGCGGCGCAGCCCGGCGCGGACTTTCTCCTGGCAGGGGAGGGTGGCGAGAGGGTTCGCGTTGTAGACGAACAGGAGATCGACACTCGGGTCGGCGCCCAGCAGGACCTCGCCGACCCGGTTCATATTGATCGTCCGGGTGGCCGGCGGCGTGGCAGCGGCCGCCGCAAGGGAATCGAGCTTCCAGATCCCGGAGTTGCTCAGGGTGTAGCCGCCGCCCCGCACAGCGAATTTTCCCGCCACCGCGGGCAGAGCCAGGATGGCGGCGATCGCCGAGCCGCCGTTGCGGCTGCGCTCCGGGCCCCAGCCGCAACGAATCACCGCGGGGCTCGACTCGGCGTAGAGGCGCGCCACCGCCTCGAGGTCCTCCGGTCCGATCCCCGCCACCCCGGCCGCCTTGGCGATCGTCCAGGGCGCGGCGCGCCGGCGCAGCTCCTCGACGCCGGTGGCATGCGCCGCGAGAAAAGCCTGATCGGCGCGATCGTTCTCGAACAGCCAGCGGATCAGGGCGAGGGCGACGGCGAGATCGGTCCCAGGCCGCAGCGCGAGATGCCGGTCGGCCCCCGCGGCGAGGGGAATCCTGCGGGGATCGACGACGATCAGCTTGGCGCCCCGCCGGCGCGCCTCGTGGACGAACGGGACGAGATGAATTCCCGACGCCGAGGGGTTCGCCCCCCAAATCACGATCAGCCGCGCGTGGACGTAGTCGTGCAGCGCCACGCCTGCCATCCGGCCGTAGAGCCCCTCTGCCGCGGCGCGCGACGGGGCGGCGCAGACGGTGCGCGCCAGGTGCGACGCCCCCAGTCGGAAGAAGAGCCGCGCGTCGGTGGTGTCCTGCGACAGGAGCCCGTTCGAGCCGCCGTAGGAGAGGGGGAGAATCGACTCGCCGCATTTCTTCCGGGCCTCGCTCATCCGGCCGGCGATCCGCGCCAGCGCCTCGTCCCAGGAAACCCTCCGGAACCGCGCCTCGCCTTTGGGACCTTCCCGAAAGGCCGGGTGGAGGATCCGCTCCGGCCCATAAAGATGATCGGCGAAGCCGCGCACCTTGCCGCAGATGAACGACCGGGTCAGAGGATGGGTCGCTCCGGCATCGATCTCGACCACGCGCCCGCCCTCGACCTTGACCTCCAGCGCGCAGGCATCGGGGCAATCGAGGGGGCAGATGCTCTTCATCGAGGGGTTTCCCATCCCGTTTCCGGGTTCGTCGCCGTTCACCGCGGGAAAAAGCGAACCGTGAGAGCGAAAGCGTAGCGGTTCCGGCGCGCCCCCGTCAAGACCTCCCGGGCCCCGGGGACGGCGCCGCGCCGCCGTTCTTGACGGCGTTCGACCGATGGTGCTAAGGTTTCCCTTCTTTGAGGATTTCCATTCGGGGCGTAGCGCAGCCTGGTAGCGCACTTGCTTCGGGAGCAAGGGGTCGGTGGTTCGAATCCACTCGCCCCGACCATTGTTTTCCTTCCCGCCGATGGCCGTTAAACGCTTCCTGATCCAGGGAATCGTCCAGGGTGTGGGCTTCCGTTATTTTGCCCTGAGGTCGGCGCGAGGGCTGAGTCTCGCCGGGTACGTGCGGAACCTTCCCGACGGTTCCGTGGAGGCCGTGGCGCGCGGCGAAGCCAAGGGGCTCGCGGCCCTGGAGGCGGCGTTGCGCCGCGGGCCTCCGGGATCGCGCGTCGACGCGATCGACGTCCAGGACGACGATCGGAACGTTCCCGGCGATGACTTCGTGATTCGGTGAGCGCCGTGGAGAAGGGGACGACCATGGAGGAGCGGCTCAAGCAATCGATCCGGAGCGTTCCCGACTTTCCCAAGCCGGGAATTCTCTTCCGCGACATCACGCCGGTGCTCTCCGACCCGGCGCTCTTCCGCGACACCATCGAGGAGCTGGCGGCTCCTTTCCGGAACGATCGGATCGCCAAAGTCCTCGGCATCGAGTCGCGCGGCTTCATCTTCGGCCCGCCGCTGGCGATCCAGCTGGGCGCGGGATTCGTTCCGGCGCGCAAGCGCGGCAAGCTGCCGCGCGAGACGATTCGTGAGACCTACGCGCTGGAGTACGGCACCGATTCGCTGGAGATCCACCGCGACGCGTTCGCGCCCGGCGAGAGGGTGCTGATCGTGGACGATCTGCTGGCCACGGGGGGGACCGCGAGCGGCGCCGCGCGCCTGGCCGAGAAAGTCGGGGCGGAAGTGGTGGGCGCCGCGTTCGTCGTCGAGCTGAAGTTCCTGGACGGCCGCGCCAAGCTCCCGGGCCGCCGCGTCCACGTCCTGGTCCGCTATTAGGTCATTCGGGCCTGTAGCTCAGATGGATAGAGCAGGGGATTCCTAATCCCCGCGTCGGGAGTTCAACTCTCTCCAGGCCCACCAGTCCTCGAAGGAGACGACATCGCCATGGCCGCGCGACGGATCACCCGGAAGGAGATGAAGCGGGACGAGTTCATCACCGCGATCGGGCGCTTCACCCTATGGATGGAGGATCACGCCCGGGAGGCGCTCATCGTGGGCGGAGTCCTGGTCGCGGCGGCGCTCGGCTCGGTGTTCTTCTTCCAGTATCTCGGCGAGCGGGAGGTCAAGGCCTCGGCGCTGCTGGCGCGCGGGGTGGAGATGCTGCACGCCACGGTGCGCGGCGCCGGCGATCCGGCCGCGCCCGCCGGAGGCCTGGTCTACGGATCGACCGACGAGAAATACCGCTCGGTGATCGATCAGATGGACGCCCTCATCCAGACCTACCCGCGCTCCCAGTCGGGGCGGCTGGCGCTCTATTACAAGGGGCTGGCGCTCACCGGCCTCCGGAAGCCCCAGGAGGCGGTGAAGACCCTGGAGGAATTCCTGGCGGCCTCCCCCGACAGCTTCGCCGCCCCGATGGCGCGGGCGGCGCTGGCGCGGGCGCTCGACGACGCCGGCGAGCCGCAGAAGGCGGTCGACCTGTACGAGCAGCTCGCCCAGGACGCCAAGGGAGTCTATCCGCCGCAGGAAGCGCTCTGGGAAATGGGGCTTTGCCTGGAAAGGATGGGCAAGAAGGACGAGGCGAAGAAGGTCTACGAGCGGCTCACGCGCGACTTTCCCGACTCGGACTATTCCCAGGAAGCCCAGGGACGGCTGAAGAGCCTTTCCTAGAAGGGGACTTCGTCGTCGTTCATCTCGGGCGCGCCGAGGTCGGCGGCGGTCTCCGGCCCGGGCGCCTCGGTCTCGCCGCGCGCGCCGCCTTCCGCCCGGCCCATCATCAGGACGCGGACGGCCCGCACCTCGGTCGTGTAGCGCTTGTTCCCGTCGCGATCATCCCACGAGCGGGTCTGCAGCGAGCCTTCGACGTAGATCTGTTTCCCTTTCGAAAGATGCTCGCCGAGAACCTGGGCCTGCTTTCCCCAGACGACGACCCGGTGCCATTCGGTGCGCTCCTGCTTCTGACCCGCCTTGTCGGTCCACACTTCGTTGGTCGCCACGCTCAAATTGGCGACCGCCGTGCCGGTCTGAGTGTATTTGACCTCCGGGTCCCTTCCCAGATTGCCGATCAGGATCACCTTGTTCACGCTCGCCATCACGCCACCTCGCCACGGAGGGCCCGCCATCGCTCGAAACGGCGTCAGGTTACCACAGCCCCGGGAGAGAGCGCCAGCCTGGGATTCAGGGGACTTCCGGCGCGTCCTCGATGGCCTCCACCAGAATCCCCCCATGACCTTCGACCTGCCAGTGGCCATGGATCTCCACCGCTTGGCCGGGACGTTGCGCGAGCGCGCGTTCCAGCTCGTCGGCGGGTCCGGCCACGGAGCACGTCAGCGCCCTCGGTTCCTTCATCCGGTCGAGCACCAGGACAACGTGGCCGTTGCGCTTTTCGAGCTTGCCGGTCACGGTCAGGCGGACATCCGCGGGCACCGGCGTGAACCCGGCGTCGTGCACCGCCCGCATCAGCTTGGCAGGATCGACCCAGGCACCTGGCTTGAGGATGACCCTGAGGTACGGGGGATCGAGGAACAGTTTCGCGTCGTCAACGCCAGCCTGGCGTTTGAGCCCTTTGATGAGGCTGAACCCTCACGTCGCTCACGTGGCGCCTTTCACTCCGAGACGAACGTCCCTGACGTCGGCGCCCGCCGGCGCGGTCAAGAGCGCCGCAAGAGCCAGTGCCGATATGACGCTTCGAAAGCCGAGCATCTTGTCCTCCAGTCGACTGGAATCTCTAAAAGAACATTTCCCAGCCGGCGCGAACCTCGTAATTGAAGTTGGTTTCCCTCTCGTCGCCGCTGTCGAGGAGCGGCACGAAGACGCCGACCCGGTATTGATTGCGGCCCTTGGTGATGATCGGAGTCACCTGCAGGCCCGCCGTCCGATGGGCGTTGCCGGCCGGTACGCCGCCTTCCAGACGATCGTCGCCGACCGCCTCGGCGTGCACTCCCGCCGGCAGGTTGACGCCCAGGTCTTCCGCGACATTGGGGCGTACGACCCAGCGACCGTACGCCGCATCGAATTCGATAGTGTCGCCCCGGCGGAAGCCCCTTCCAAATTCGTGCCGGTAGAAGGCGCTCGTCCAGGCGGAATCGACGAGCCGCTCGCGGTCGACCGCGTAGCCGATCTCGACGCCGTGCCGTCCGCTGCCCGGCTGCTCGGAGGGCAGAAGGCGTTCGCCTCCGGGACCGCCGCGGTCGTCATCGCCGGTCGGAACCTTCCACCCGACGACCAGCGCCTGGCCCGACTGAAAGCTCGTCTCCTGACGCAGGCGGAAGCGGACCTTGGCCGAAAGAAGCGCATCTCCGATGCCCGCCACGCGGGTCTTCTGACTCGTTCCCGCGACGTTCTCCTCGAAGTCGGTCTGCACGACAGGCAGCTGGACGCGCACGTTCACGAAGCGGTTGATGCCGTACTGCAGGCCGTACTCCTGCCCGAACTCCCGGGAACCTTCGCCGCCTGGCTCGGAGGCGCCACCATGGCGCATCAATCCAATCCGGATTTCGGGATGAAACACACCCGGGCCGAAGATGGTCGGCGTCTCGCCCCAGAGCGGCTCGTGCGCGACCGCCGCCCCCAGCGATCCGACAAGGCTCGCCAGGGCCGCCGTGAGACGGAGGCAAACCCGGACCGCCTTGGCACCGGCGCGCTCGCGTGGCGGCCCCCTCACGGCTTGCCACCGTGAGAGGCGCCGGAGCGCTCGACTCCCGCGAGCGCTTTGCGAATCGCGCGCTCAATCCCCCTCTCCTCCCCCCGGAGATAACCGGCGTTCACGAATCGCACGAGACCTCGGACATCGATCACGACGGATGTCGGGTGCGCCTCGATACCGTAAAGCGCTCCGATGCGAGCGTCCGGATCGAGAAGCACCGGATAGGTCACCCCGATCTCCGCGACCGCCCTGGCTACCTCGTCGCGCTCAGGGTTCATCTCCGTGACGCCAAGGACCTGCAGCCCGCGGCCGGAATAGCGGCGATGGATCTTCTCGAGCTCCGGCATTTCGATCCGGCACGGGGGGCACCCCACGGCCCAGAAGTTCAGCAGCACGACGCGTCCGCGAAGCGACTCGAGCGTGACCGTGCCGCCATCGAGTCGCGCGGTTGAGAACGGTGGCGCCGGCATCCCCGGGGCCAGTGCCTCGGGCGCCGAGGCGAGGGCGCTCGCACCGAGGAGCAGGCTCAAGATGAAAGCGAAGACGCGCTTGTTCCAATACGCAGACGGTCCTGATGTTGGTGCAATGGTCAAGGATTCTCTCCCATGACGCGCAGCAAGCCCGATCCCCGACGGCCGTGGGGTTCGTCCAGTGAGTGTGGTTTCGAGTCTAGGAGAGAGGAGGCGCGCGGGAGGCACGCGCTGGCGGTGAAGGATCCGGCTGTGGGTCGGCCGCCAGCGCCGGCGGGCGGCCCTCGCAGGTCAGGCTCACTTCGATTCGGGGCGAACTCGGCAAAGTTGCGGATTCATGCGAGTCGGAACGAGGCACAAGCCACTCGCTTGCGGCCGACCTTTCGTTCCGGACAATCGGCTTGCAGCAATCCGGGATGGATGAGCCGAGCTCCGCTTGTGGCGCGCCCTGAGAAGGCAATCCGACGGAGCAGCACGGAGCGTCTCGGACGCAGCAGAACGGCATGCTCGGCCAGCCGATCGTTAGCACCACGATCGCAACGGCCGCGGCTCTTCCCACACGCCTGTTCAACCGCCTACGCGACCCGACTGTGGACGACATGCCTGAAGATTAGCATGACGATCATGATGGGGACAACCATGGGACTTCCTCATCTCGCACGCCCCAAGGGCCAAGGCAAGACAATCTGCTTATTCCTGGCGCCGGTGTACTCCTCCACGGTTCTCATGAATGGTGCGCTCCAGCAGATCGAGGAGCGCGGGCGGATGGCGGCGCGGTTTGATGCTCCGGATCGATTCTGACAGAATACGCGCTCCCGGCGGCCGGCTCCTCCGGGATCGATCGTCATCGTGGACCGGGATCGGCGACGGCGGAGGTCATGGGCAGGCACCAGGGGATGATGCGCAGCGCCGGCGCCATGAGCGTGACCACCATGCTCAGCCGGATCCTCGGGTATTTCCGGGACAACCTGCAGGCCACGATCCTCGGAGCCGCCAACTCCTCCGACGCCTTCATCATCGCGTTTCGCATCCCGAACCTGCTGCGGCGCCTGGTCGGGGAGGGGGCGCTGACTTCGGCCTTCGTCCCCACCTTCTCGCGCTACCTGAAGGACGGCGATCCTGGCAGGCTCTGGCGCTTCGCCAACCGGATGTTCTACACGCTGCTCATCATCCTCACCGTGCTGACCGTCCTCGGCATCGTCTTCTCTCCCCAGCTGGTGAAGGTCCTGGCGTACGGCTTCCGCGTCACGCCCGACAAGTGGGATTTGACGATCCAGCTCAACCGGCTGATGTTCCCTTACATCTTCTTCATCTCGCTCGCCGCGCTCGCCAGCGGCATCCTGAACAGCCTCGATTCCTTCGCGCTCCCCGCGTTCACGCCGGTGCTCCTGAACCTGGCGATCATCGTCGCGGCCCTGCTCCTTTCTCGGAGGTTCTCGAACCCGGCCTACGCCTTCGCGTGGGGCGTGCTCGTCGGCGGGCTGCTGCAGTTCCTCGTGCAGGTGCCGTTCCTGATCCGCAAGGGGATGAGCTTCCAGCCCGAAGTCTCCTTCACCGATCCCGGAATCCGGCAGGTGGGACGCCTGATGCTGCCGCGGATCTTCGGGGCGGGGATCACGCAGATCAACCTGATCGTCGACTCCCAGTTCGCCTCCTCGCTGGCGGTGGGGAGCGTCTCCCACCTTTATTACGCCGGCCGCGTGACGGAGCTGACGCTCGGGATCTTCGCCATTTCCCTGTCGACGGTGATCCTGCCGGCGCTGTCGCGCCTGGCGGCGGAAGGGAAGGCGGAGGAGGTGCGGCAGACGCTGCGCGGCGCCCTCCAGCTCATCTTCTTCATCTGCCTGCCGGCGGCCGTCGGGCTCATCCTGCTGAGGGTCCCGATCACCAGCATCCTCTTCGAGCGCGGCCGGTTCGACGCCGAGGCGACCCGCTTCACCGCCCAGGTGCTCGGGTACTATTCCGTCGGGCTGCTGCCGTTCGCGGCGGTGAACATCCTGGCGGCGGCGTTCTACGCGCACCACGACACCCGCACGCCGGTGAAGGTCGGAGCGCTGACCTTCTTCGTCCATCTCGGCCTCAACTTCTGGCTTCGCGGGCCCCTCCTGGCGGGGGGCATCGCTCTCTCCACCTCGATCTCCGCCATCCTCGACATGGTCCTCCTCTTCTACCTCTTCTCCCGGGCGCACGGGCAGCTCTGGGATTCCGGCGTCGCGAAGAGCCTCCGGGACACCTGCGTCGCCGGCGGCGTGATGGGGATCGCCGCGTTCTTCGGCGCCCGCCTCGCCTGGCTCGCCTCCGATCACTCCATCCTCGTGCGCGCCGCCGCACTGAGCGCGGTCATCCTGGCTTGCGGGGCGATCTTCCTGGGCGCGGCGCTGGCTTTAGGAAGCCGGGAGGTGGGGGAAGTGATCGCCCTGCTGCCGCGCCGCGGGCGGAAGTCGCCGTGAAAATCGTCCTCCAGCGCGTGTCGCGCGCCGCGGTGCGCGTCGAGGGGCGGACGGTCGGAGAGATCGGCCGCGGGCTTCTCCTGCTGGTGGCCATCGAGCGGGGCGACACCGAAAGCATTCTTGACTCGCTCGCGGACAAGGTCGTAAACTTGCGTATCTTTCCAGACGAGGCTGGCCGGATGAACCGTTCCTCTCTCGACGACCGCGCGGAGCTGCTCGTGGTTTCCCAGTTCACGCTCGCCGGCAGCCTGGAGAGGGGCCGCCGCCCGAGCTTCGAGAACGCGGCGGCGCCGGAAATCGCCCAGGAGCTTCTCGAGCGCTTCCTGGAAAAGCTCCGGAAGACCCCCCTGCGGGTCGAAACGGGCCGCTTCCGGGCGGCGATGGAAGTCGAACTGGTCAACGACGGTCCCGTCACGTTCGTCTTGGAGGGAGGGAAAGCGTGAGCGGGGACCGGCTCCTGCCTTCGTTTCTTCATTACCTGACGGTCGAGCGCGGCCTCGCGGCCAACACGCTGCAGGCCTACGGGCGTGACCTCAAGCGCCTCCAGGAATCGCTGCAGGGTAGAAAAATCTCGCTGCGCGCCGCGCGCCGGCAGGATCTCCTGGGCCACGTCCGGGCGCTGCGCCAGGCCGGGCTGTCGCCGAAGTCGGTGGCGCGCGCCATCAACGCCTTGAGGATGTTCTATCGCTTCCTCGTGGCGGAAGGGGAGCTGCGCGCCGATCCGACGGCCGATCTGGACGTTCCGCGCACCTGGAAGAGCCTGCCCCGATTCCTGAACTTCCAGGAAGTCGAT
Source organism: Candidatus Polarisedimenticolia bacterium (assembly GCA_036004685.1). NCBI lineage: Bacteria > Pseudomonadati > Acidobacteriota > Candidatus Polarisedimenticolia > Candidatus Polarisedimenticolia bacterium. The sequence continues at coordinate 71,040 of DASYRE010000026.1, forward strand.
CGCCTGCTCGCCGCCCCCGACGTCTCCCGGCCGCTCGGCATGCGGGACCTCGCCATGGTCGAAGTGCTGTACGCCACCGGCATCCGCGTCTCGGAGCTGATCTCCCTGCGCGTGGAGGATTTGAACCTCGACGCGGGCTACCTCACCTGCAAAGGGAAAGGCTCGAAGGAGCGCATCGTGCCCCTCGGGAGGAAGGCGATCGAGCGGCTGCAGCCCTACCTCCGCGACGTGCGGCCGCACCTCATCCGGCGCGGCGAGTCGGGCAACCTGTTCACGAACCGCAGCGGCGCGCGGATGTCCCGGCAGGGGTTCTGGAAGATCCTGAAGGGATACGGCGCGGCGGCGGGGCTCAAGCGGCGCCTGAGCCCCCACGTGCTGAGGCATTCCTTCGCCACGCACCTCCTGGAGCACGGCGCGGATCTGCGCTCGGTGCAGATGATGCTGGGCCACGCGGACATCTCGACCACGCAGATCTACACCCACGTGAACCGCGAGCGGCTCCGGCGGATCTATCACGATTTCCACCCGCGCGCCTGAGCCCGTCCGGCGCGGTGCCGCGGCGACCTCTCTCCCCGCGCTTTCTTGACACCCTCCCGAACCGGGTGTTAGATTCGAGCACCTTGCGAGGCTCGCCCGGGAGACCCCTTGAGCCGTCAGGAAGAATCCCTCGAACAGCCCATCCTGGAGATCGAGAAGCGGATCGACGAGCTGACCGGAGTTCCCGGCGGCGAGGACCGCACGCCGGAGATCGAGCGCCTCAAGCGGCAGCTCCAGGATCTGCGCGGCGAAATCTACTCGCACCTCACCGCCTGGCAAAAGGCCCTTGTGGCGCGGCATCCGAAGCGCCCCTACACCCTGGACTACATCCAGATGCTGTTCAACGGGCTCGTCGAGATCCACGGCGACCGCAAGTTCGCGGACGATCCCGCCATCGTCGGAGGCTTCGCGACGTATCAGGGAATGCCGGTGGCGGTGGTCGGTCACCAGAAGGGCCGGGACATCCGGGAGAAAATCCGCCGGAACTTCGGGATGCCGAGCCCGGACGGCTACCGGAAGGCGCTGCGCATCATGAAGCTGGCCGAAAAGTTCCGGCGCCCCGTGTTCTGCTTCATCGACACTCCCGGGGCCTATCCGGGAAAGGGGGCCGAGGAGCGCGGCCAGGCGGAAGCGATCGCCGTCAACCTGCGCGAGATGTCGCGCCTGCGCGTGCCGGTCCTGGTCACCGTCACCGGGGAGGGAGGCAGCGGAGGAGCGCTCGCCATCGGCGTCGGCGACCGCGTCAACATGCTCGAGCACTCGATCTATTCGGTCATCAGTCCGGAGGGATGCGCGGCCATCCTCTGGAGCGACGCCGGCAAGGCGCAAGAGGCGGCGAAGGCGATGCGCATCACGGCGACCGATCTGAAGGAGCTCGGAATCGTCGATCAAGTCGTTCCCGAGCCGGTCGGCGGAGCCCACGCCGATCCGAAACGCTCGGCGGAGCTTCTCGACGCGGTGCTGTCGGCGCAGCTGGAGGAGCTGGTGCGGATGGATCCGGCGAGGCGTCTCGAGTCGCGTTACGAGAAATTCCGCAAGCTGGGACGGTTCGGCCAGTCCAAGTTCCTCTAAAACTTGCCCAGACGCTTCAGATTCAAGACCCATCCAGATAGCTTTCCTGCTGAGCCTTGAGACGTCCCGGCCCGCGAGGCGATAATCGAGAGCCTCCTCCCCCGCGTCCCTCGACCCCAAACAATACCCCCGTCATGCTAGCGGTTGACGTATAGTTCTGGGCAGGATTCCACCATGCCCGCCGTTGCGCTTGCTGAGGCGCCGTCCGTCCTGAGGGGGGAAAACCATGCGCACAGCTACCGGGCTCTGCCTGACCATCCTGACTCTGCTTCCGTTCGCTTTCACACCCGCGCCGGCACGCGACCTTACGTTCGAGCAGCGCGTGAAGGCTCAGAAAGCCATCGAAAGGATCTACTACTCGCACCAAATCGGGGCGACCGCGGCCTTCGAGAAGGCCGTCCCACGAGAGGTTCTCGAGAAAAAAGTCCGAACCTACATGAAGCAATCCGTGGCGCTGGAGCGGATCTGGAAGACGCCGGTGACCGCCGAGGCGCTTCGGCGCGAAGCGGAACGGATCGCGAAGAGCACCCGGTTTCCAGAACGCCTGCGTGAGGTTTATACCGCCCTCGGCAACGATGGTTTCTTGATCGAGGAGTGCTTTGCCCGACCGGCGCTGGTGGACCGGCTCTCCCGCCGCTTTTTCGCCTCCGACGAGCGGCTTCGCAAGGCACCAGCAGGCTCGCAGGCCACCACTTCCTGGGACGCGTGGTGGGCCGCAAACCAGGCGATGTTCTCCGCGTCGGCGGTTCACGCGGTGGCGAGTGAAAGGAAGCCCCCTCCTGAACCTTCGGCAGGATCTTCGAGTCCCTGGAGCGCTGACCCGAATCTCTTCACGACTTCGGGTCCCGCGATTGATCTCTTTTCGACCGGGGACATCTGGGATAACGGAATCCTGGACGATCTTCCGACCTTCAGAAGCGCCGCCATAGCGGTCTGGACCGGCAGCGTCATGATCGTCTGGGGCGGCGGTTTCCCGGTCGTCAACACCGGAGGCCGATACGATCCGCTGACCGACACCTGGCTCTCGACCTCGACTCTCAATGCCCCGGCGCCCCGGCAAGGCCATACGGCCGTCTGGACCGGTAGTGTGATGGTCGTTTGGGGAGGCACTGGAAGATCCGGTGGGGGAACGGAGATGAACTCCGGCGGCCGGTACGATCCAGTATCGGACAGCTGGTCTCCCACCTCGATGCTCAATGCACCCGACGCGCGCTCCGCCCATACGGCGATCTGGACCGGAACCAAGATGGTGATCTGGGGCGGTGGCTTCAACGGCGCCGGAAGTCCCGATTTGCTCTTAGGCTCCGGCGGCCAGTACGACCCTGTCGCGGACAGTTGGCAGGCAACGGCCACGCTCAATGCTCCAACGCCACGGCAAGGGCATACGGCCGTCTGGACCGGCAGCCACATGGTCATCTGGAGCGGCAGCAACGGCTCGGGTTACGAAAGCACGGGAGGCCGCTACGACCCGGAGGCCGACACGTGGCTTCCCACCTCCACGGTCAACGCGCCCGAAGCGCGGGTCCTCCACACCATGGTCTGGGCGGCCGGCCGCGTCGTGGTCTGGGGCGGATTCAATCAAACGGTCGATATCAACACCGGCGGTCGCTACGATCCAGCGAGTGATCAGTGGGAATCGATATCGGCGCTTGGCACCCCCGAGGCGCGTGAGGGCTTCACGGGCGTATCCACCGGCAGCGAGCTGATCGTATGGGGAGGGGTGCGTACCAACGACCGAAGCTTCACGGCCCTCGATTCGGGGGGACGATACGATCCGTCGACCGATTCGTGGGTGTCGACCTCTCTGGTCAATGCGCCCAGCGGGCGAAGCGGTCACGTCGCGGTCTGGACCGGCTCCCAGATGATCGCATGGGGAGGACAGACGCAGGGATCCACTTCTTCTTCCGGAGGCCGGTACGACCCTGCGACCGACACCTGGACGCCGACCGGCGAGACCGGAGCGCCGCCCCTGATGGTGACCGCTTCCAGCGTCTGGACCGGAAACGTGATGATCGTCATGGGAGGTCCCCCGAACGCCTCAGCCCGGGGCGCGCGCTACGATCCATTGCTCGATTCCTGGACGCCCGTCTCCACCGTGGGCGCCTACGCTCGCGGCCGTCACACGGCGGTCTGGACCGGATCGCTCATGGTCGTCTGGGGTGGCATCTCGTCCTCTCCATTCCCCCCAGCAGGAGCCGGTGCTCGCTACGATCCGATCTCCGATATCTGGAGCCCGGTGACGAACGTCAATGCTCCAAGGCACCGCTACGACCATACCGCCGTCTGGACGGGCACCCGGATGATTGTGTGGGGAGGGCTCGACGAGACGACGGCGTTCGCCACCGGCGGCGAGTACGACCCCGTGGCGGACGTCTGGACCCTCTTCTCCGCTTCTCCTGCCGTGCCGGCGCGCCTCAATCACAGCGCCGTCTGGACCGGTTCGAAGATGCTCATCTGGGGCGGCTATCAAAGAAACTTCGACGGCTCGCTGATTCCCTTGAACACCGGCGGCTCCTACAATCCCTCGACGCATACGGCGGCTCCTCTGTCGACCTTGGGAGCGCCCTCCCCGCGCGCCTTTCACACGGCCGTGTGGACTGGCTCCCGGATGCTCATCTGGGGCGGCTACGATGGGACTGAGTTCCCTCCACGCGATGGGACGCATGTGGTGGGCACCGGGGCGAAATACGATCCAGCCACGGACGGATGGACACCCATGAGCGATGCCGGCGCGCCCTCTCCGAGCCTGCAGGTCCCTCCCATCTGGACGGGAAGCGAGATGCTGGTATGGCTCGAGCCATCCATCATGGGAGGACGGTACAATCCGGATCTCGACGCCTGGGTGCCCGTCACGAACCTGAACGCTCCCAGGGTTCCCCCCATCACCCTCATTGCCGAGATCAGTAATCCTCTCATACCCCGTTTGGACTCGCTTGCCGCCTGGACGGGATGCAGGATGATAGTTTGGAATGCCTTTTGGCGCACGGGAGGCCGTTACGGGACCGACAGCGCCGTCGACGAGGACGGGGACGGCTTCACGCTCTGTGATGGGGACTGCGACGAGGGCAACACGTCGGTCCATCCCGGCGCCGCGGAGCTCTGCAACGGGATCGACGATGATTGTGACGGCGCGATCGATGAAGTCGACTCCGATGGAGATCATTTCACCTGCGCGATCGACTGTGATGACGCGAATCCGGACGTGCACCCCGGCGTCGCCGAACTCTGCAACGGAGTGGATGATGATTGTGACGGTTCGGTGGACGAAACGGGAGCCGCCTTATGCGACCAGTCCAACCCTTGCATCGCAGCGGCTTGCGGCGGGACCTCGGGCTGCCAGTACACCGTGCTTCCCGATGGGACGAGCTGCCGCGAGTTCCCGTGCGGCGCGGGGACCTGTCGGGCGGGAGACTGTGCCCCGACCATCTCCGTGCTGCTCACGCCGAACGTTCTCTCGCTGGTGAACCATAAGATGGTCGCGGTTCATGCCAGCGTGAGCGCCACCTCCTCGACCTGCGGGCCACCGACGGTCGTCCTGACGTCTATCGTCAGCAACGAGCCAGATGACGTTCCCGGCCCCTCGGACGGCCATACTCTGAACGACATTCAGGGAGCTGCTGTCGGAACGGCCGACTTTGACTTCGAGCTTCGCGCCGAACGGGATCGCAACGGCTCGGGGAGGACCTACACCGTGACCTACAACGCCACCGACTCGGACGGACGTAGCACGCCGGGATCTGGGCTTGTCGTAGTCCGTGCCCCGGCGCGGTCGCAGGCGTCGGGCATGACGCCGGGCAGGACCAAGAGAGAGCGTCGCTGAGGAAGGCTCGCTCCAAAACGACCCTTAGCGCGCGGGAGGAATTTGCTCCCGGAGAGCGACTTGGGGTGTGATGACGGAATTCTTTGCCCTGTCGCGGTCCTCTTCTTGATGATCTAATCTCCGCGGCGCTTGGCCTCCTGCCAGAGCTCCTCGAGCCGCGCCGCGCCGGCTTCCTTCAGATCCTTTCCCTCGCCTTCCAACGCCCGCTCCAGATGGCCGAAGCGCCGGGCGAAGCGATCGTTGGCTCCCTGGAGCGCCGCCTCCGGATCGAGGCCGAGGTGGCGCGCGACGTTCACCAGGCTGAAGAGCAGATCCCCCAGCTCGCGCGCGGCGCGATCCGGATTAGCCGAGGCGACCTCGGCCTCCCATTCGCCGATCTCCTCGCGCACCTTGTCGAACACCTGGGCGGTTCGGTCCCAGTCGAAGCCGCTGCGGGCGGCGCGCTCGGAAAGGCGAAGGGCGCGCAGCAGCGCCGGCAGGCCGGGCGGAACGCTCGCCAGCCGTGAGCCGCCCGCCCTCCTCCGGCGCTCCTCCTCCTTCAGCTCCTCCCACTGCCGGGCCACCTCCCCGGCGGTGCTCAACGGCGATCCTCCGAACAGGTGCGGGTGGCGGCGGATCAGCTTCTCGGCGATCCCCCGGGCGACGTCCTCGATGCCGAACCATCCCTTCTCCTGGGCGATGCGGCTCTGGAAGATCACCTGCAACAGCAGATCTCCGAGCTCCTCGCGCAACGCCTCGGGATCGCCCGAGTCGATCGCCTGCCGGACCTCGAAGCTTTCCTCGAGGAGGTAGACCTTCAGGGTCTCGAGCGTTTGCTCGCGGTCCCAGGGGCAGCCGTTCTCGCCCCTCAGGCGCGCCATGATCTCCACGAGCCGGTGCAGGGAAGACTCCATGCTCTCCTCGTCGTGTTCCTCGCCGCCACGAGCCGCGCGGAGTTTATCGGACCGCCGCCGGATCGGGCAAGAAGACGCCTTGAATTGGGGCGCGCCCCGATGCTAACATCCGGCGTTCCGCGGGGACGAGGCTTTTTTCCGTCTCCTTTTTCGATGGGTTGCCTCGACGGCCATGACGGACGAGACCAAGAAGACCTCCTCGGAAGTGAAGGTGAGCGACCGGCGGTCGTTCACCCAGACGGGTGAAAAGCGCACTCCGGACCAGCCGAAGGCGGAGCCCGTCCGAACCGCCGTTCCTCCTCAGGCGGGCGGCGGCGCCCCGCGGGCCGAAAAGGGCGAGGACGCCGCCGGCATCGACTTCGACAGCTTCGTGCGTTACCTGGCGCAGGTTGCACTGCATCAGATGACCGGCGCCCGGGATCCCGCGACGGGGGAGGTGATCGTCAGTCTGGAAGAGGCCCGCCAGACCATAGAGATCCTGGGAATGCTCAAGCAGAAGACGAAAGGCAATCTCTCGCCCCAGGAAACGAAGTCCCTGGACGATCTTCTGTACCATCTCAAGCTCGAATTTTCGCGCCGGGCCGCCACCGCAAGACGCTGACCGTCGTGCGCCTGTGGAAAGGAGCCGAATTCTGGCCAGACCTCGCCCGCCGGGCTGGACCCGTCCGGTGGAGCGCCGCCTCCTCGCCCTCCTGCTTCTGAGCCTCTTCGAGATCGGAAGCCTTCCGGCCCGCGCCCAGGAGCCGGAGATCATCCACCTTCCCCAACAACCCGTTCAGGCGCCCGCGCCGCCGCGCGCGCCGGCGACCCGCCGGACGCCGGTGAACGTGCCGGAAGTGCTGGGCGAGCTCTGGTTCCGGCGCAAGAGTCTCCTGGACAAAGGGGATACCGCCGCCGCCGAACGGCAGGTCGCCCTGATGCGCGACATCGTTCGCCGGGAAGGGATCTTCAGCGCCGACGATCTTTCGGGCGCGTTCCTGGCGGACGGGAATCGCGCTCTGGAGCGGGGAAGCGTCTCCCGGGCTCTCCAGAGCTTCCACCTGGCCAAGGAATTCGCTCCCGATCGTCCCGGCGCCAGCTTCGCGGTGGCCCGCGCGCTGTGGAGCGGGGAGCGGGATTTCGGAGGCAGCCTGTCGTACGTTTTCGAAGGCCTCCGTATCGTCTTCAAGAATCCCGCCACGCGCGTAGGCACGCTCGGAAACTCCCTGGCGATCCTGCTCGCGGGCAGCCTGCTGGCGGCCGTCCTCTGGTGCATTACGGCCGCGCTGCGCACCGCCCGGCTCGCCCAGCACGATCTCTACGAGGGGCGAAAGCGATCCCTGTCGAACAATGCCGCCCAGGTGATCGCCTGGGCCATCTGGCTTCTCCCGGCCCTGCTGTGGCTGATCGGCCCGTGGGCCCTGGTCTACTGGCTCGCCTTCGCGTTCGTCTATATGAAGCGCTCCGAGCGGATCGTGAGCGTCCTGGCCTGCGTCGTGTTCCTCCTGAGCGTGCCGTTGCTGGGATGGATCACCCGGGAAAGCAAGGTCACGACCGACCCCGCCGTCCGGCTCCTCCTGGAATCGGCCCGCGGCGGAATCGATCCGGAGCGCGTGGCGGCGCTCGAGCAGATGGCCGGCTCCCACCCCGGCGAGCCGGTCTACCGCTTTCTCCTGGCCCAGGGCTATCACGCCAACGGCTCGATCGAAGCCGCCCTCCAGGAATACCGGCAGGTGCAGGACGAGGACAGGACCAACGCGGCCGCCTGGATCAACTCGGGCAACATCTTCTTCGCGACGGGACAATACGCGCAGGCGGCGGAGGAGTATCGGCGGGCGATTCAAGCCGACCCTAAATCGGCGCTGGCCTACTACAACCTCCACCTCGCCCTGCAGGGAGCCCTGCACCTCGAAGAGGCGGACGCCGCCTTCCGGCAGGCGCGCAGCCTCGACAACGACCTGATCACTTCCATCCTGTCGGCGGGCGGGGGAGAGGACGCTAAGGACCCGGTCGATGCCCACTACAGCGGCAAAGACCTTCTCAAGGTCGTCCAGCGCCGCGATGGCTCCGTGGCTTCCGGCATGAGAGCCGGCGATTGGCTTCACCCGCTCCCCCTCGCGGGCGCGCTCGGCTTGATCGCGTGCGCCGTGCTGGCTTGGGGAGCCGATGGGTGGGGGCTGGGAAGGGCGCAGCGGTGCGCCAAATGCGGCCGTCCGTTCTGCCGGCGGTGCCAGGTCGGAATGCGGCGGGAGGAAGGGTATTGCACCGCCTGCCGGCACTATTACCTCCTGAGGGATCCCGTTCCTCCGCGGGCCCGCGAGGAGCGCGAGCGTCTCGCGGCCTCGCATTCGCGATGGCAATGGATCGCCCGGCGGCTCGTCTCCCTCATCCTGCCGGGCTCCGGGCAGATTCAAGGAGGCCGCTCGTTTTTCGGCGCGGCTCTTCTCTGGGCGACGTGCGTCTCCGTGGCCATGCTCATGCTCTCCGGCAAGCTCCTCGCCGCCCCGCAGATCGCGCTCCTTCACTCGCCTCTGCTGACGCGCGGCGCTCCGGTCGTCGTCATCGCCCTGTCATGGCTGATCGGCAACACCGCCGCGTTCGAGACGGCCGAGAGGAGATAGCGATGGCCCTCAAGGGAACTCTCCGCGACTTCAGCCTGGCCGACATCTTTCAGCTCATCGGCCTGCAGAAGAAGACCGGCGTGCTGACGCTGAAGAGCGGGCAAGAGGTCGTGACCGTCTCGTTCCTCGACGGAAACGTCGTGGCCGCCGACTCTCTGCACCGCCGCCTCGAGGATCGGCTCGGGACGGTGCTCGTGAAGACGAAGCAGATCACTCCCGCCCAGCTGCAGGAGGCGCTGAAGGTCCAGAAGCAGACCCTGAAGAGGCTGGGCAACGTTCTCGTGGAGCAGAAGCTGGTCAGCCAGGAAGCGCTCCGGGAAGCGCTGCGGATTCAAGTGACCCAGATGATCTACCGCCTCTTCCGCTGGAGGGACGGCGATTACGAGTTCAGCCAGGAGGAGAAGCTCGACTTCGACCGGCAGAACGTCATTCCGCTGTCGGCCGAGAGCGTGCTGATGGAAGGAGCCCGGATTCTCGACGAATGGCCGATGATCGAGAAGCGTATCGGCCCCCTCACCGGGATTTACGCGCGCACGGAAAGCGCCAACCGGGCGCTCAAGGGCGGCTCAGGACAGGCCTCTCCCGTTCTCAGCGCCGAGGAAAAAGCCGTCCTGCAGCTGCTCGGCGAGAACAAGACGATCCAGGACGTGATCGAAAGCAACACCGCCAGCGAGTTCGACACCTGCCGGGTCTTGTACGAGCTGATCGGCCGGCAGCTCGCCGAAAAGGTGGCGGTCGGGGAAGTCAGCGCCCCGAGCAAGCCGGCCCCGAAGGTTCGACCTCCCGTGGAGCCGGTGGTTCGGGAAAGATCCTCGCCTTGGGGCCGCTTGATGGTCGGTCTGGTCGTCGGGCTCTCCCTCCTCACGGCCCCCTTGAATCCGCTCAACGGCCTGTCGCTGCCGGGAACCGGCGGCGCCACGCTCGGCGAGTTTCGACATCAGGTCAGCCGCACGCGGCTGGAGCGCCTGCACTACGCCATCCAGGTTTTCTTCATCCTGAATCGGGGCTATCCGCAGGACTTGAACTACCTCGTCGTCGGAGGACTGCTCCGCCCGGAAGATCTCCGGGACCCCTGGGGAAGGGAGTACCTCTATCGAACCGTGAACTGGGGCTATGAGCTTCAAGGCTTCGGTCCGGAAGGAAAAGCCGATCCGGCGTTGCTGGTGCGCTCGGTCAATCCGCGCTGACGGCGATCGGCCCCCGCACGATTGTTCATGATATGTCGTAAACCATTAAGTTATAAGGCAATTGTCAGATTGCTTCGATACTTGACAATGGAGCACTCAATGTCTATAATGCCTTCACACTAAGCTCCATTGCGACGCTGTTTTGGAGCCGACATTAAGGAGGCAGGTTCCCAATGAGCAAGATTATCGGCATCGACCTAGGCACCACCAACTCGGTGGTGGCCGTCATTGAAGGAGGGAAACCGGTCGTCATCTCCAACTCCGAGGGCAGCCGGACGACTCCCTCGGTGGTCGCCTTCACCGACAAAGGAGAGCGGTTGGTGGGCCAGGTGGCCAAGCGACAGGCGGTCACCAACCCGGAGAACACGATCTTCTCGATCAAGCGCTTCATGGGGCGCCGGTTTGACGAGGTGACCGAGGAGATGAAGATGGTGCCCTACAAGGTCATCCGCGGCCAGAACGGGGATGCCCGGGTCCAGGTCCGGGACAAGAACTCCTCGCCCCCCGAGATCTCCGCCGCCATCCTCCAAAAGATGAAGCAGTCCGCCGAAGACTACCTCGGCGAAAAAGTCACCCGGGCGGTGATCACGGTCCCCGCCTACTTCAACGACGCCCAGCGACAGGCCACCAAGGATGCCGGACAGATCGCCGGTCTCACCGTGGAGCGGATCGTCAACGAGCCGACCGCGGCGGCGCTGGCCTACGGACTCGACAAGAAGAAGAACGAAACGATCGCCGTGTACGACTTCGGCGGCGGAACGTTCGACATCTCGATTCTGGAGGTGGGCGAGGGGGTCGTGGAGGTGAAGTCCACCAACGGGGACACGCACCTCGGCGGCGACAACATCGACCATCGGATCATCGACTGGATCGTGGCGGAGTTCAAGAAGGAGCAGGGCATCGATCTCTCGAAGGATCGGATGGCTCTTCAGCGGCTCAAGGAGGCCGCGGAAAAAGCGAAGATGGAGCTCTCCACGGTGGGGGAGACCGAGATCAACCTCCCGTTCATCACCGCCGACGCTTCGGGTCCCAAGCACCTGTTGATGAAGCTGACGCGGGCCCGTTTCGAGCAGCTGGCGATGGATCTCTTCGAGCGCTCCTTGCCGCCGTGCAAGCGCGCCCTGGAGGACGCGGGCCTGAAGCCCGAGAACATCGACGAAGTGGTCCTGGTCGGCGGATCGACCCGGATTCCGAAGATTCAGGAGATCGTGAAGGCCTTCTTCCGCAAGGAGGAGCTCAACAAGGAGGTCAATCCCGACGAGGTCGTCGCGATCGGCGCCGCCATCCAGGCGGGCGTCCTCGGCGGCGACGTGAAGGACCTGCTCCTCCTGGACGTCACGCCGCTCTCCCTGGGGATCGAGACTCTGGGAGGAGTCTTCACGCGGCTGATCGAGCGCAACAGCACGATCCCTACGCGTAAGAGCGAGACCTTCTCGACCGCGGCCGACAATCAGACGAGCGTGGAGGTCCACGTGCTGCAAGGGGAGCGGGAGATGGCGCGCGACAACCGCACCCTCGGCCGCTTCCATCTCGTCGGAATCCCCTCGGCTCCCCGGGGCGTCCCGCAGATCGAGGTCACGTTCGACATCGACGCCAACGGTATCGTGAACGTCTCCGCCAAGGATCTCGGGACGGGACGCGAGCAGAAGATCACGATCACGCACAGCAGCGGCTTGAACAAGGAGGACATCGACAAGATGGTGCGCGAGGCCTCCTCCCACGCCGACGAGGACAAGAAGAAAAAGGAGGAGGTGGAGGCTAAGAACAAGGCCGACAATCTCGTCTACAGCACCGAGAAGCTCCTGGAGGAGAACAAGGACAAGATTCCGCCCGAGGAGGCTTCCCAGGTCCAGGCGGCGGTCGACGATCTCAAGAAGGCGGTGACCGAAGGCGGAGCGGAGGGGATTCAGCGGGCGACCGACGTCCTCCTGAAGGCCTCGCACAAGATCGCCGATCGGATGTACCAGCAGGCCGCTCCCGGCGCCCGGGAAGGACAGGAGCCGCCGCCCGCCGAGGGCTCCGCGGAGCCCGAGCGGAAAGAGGGGGACGTGATCGACGCCGAGTACGTGGACGTGGACGAAGGGAAAAAGTAGCGGCCGCCGCCGCATGGGGGAATCGATGACCGTCGTGCAGTGGGACCCTCTCCGCGAGCTCCTGGCTCTCAAGGACCGGATGAACAAGATCATCGAGAACGCGATGTCCCGGAGCCAGTACGGGGGCTCCGGGGACGCCGGCACCTGGTCTCCGGCCGTGGACATCTATGAAACTCCGGAGAAATTCGTCGTGACGGCCGAGCTCCCGGGATTCACCCCCGGGGAGATCGACGTCCGGATCTCGGCGAACACCCTCACCCTCCGGGGGGAGCGCAAGCTCGAGAAGGGAATCCAGCAGGAGAATTACCATCGCATCGAGCGCTCCTACGGGACATTTCTGAGGAGCTTTCCCCTGCCGGCCGGCGTCAAGGCCTCCGAGGCCCGCGCCGAATACAAGCTGGGCATCCTGCAGATCGAGATGCCCAAGGCGCGGGAGTCGGGTCCGGAGCAGGTGCGCGTGCCGGTCTCCTGACGACGGCGGGAGGAAAGCTCGATGCCCGCGGTGGACTATTACGAAGTGCTCGGGGTCGGCCGCAAGGCGCGCCCGGCCGAGATCAAAAAAGCCTACAAGCGCCTCGCGAGAAAGTGCCATCCCGATCTGAATCCGGGCAACCGCACCGCCGAAGAGCAATTCAAGCGCATCACCGAGGCTTATGCCGTCCTCTCGGATCCCGAGAAGCGCCGCCGGTACGATCAGGGAGGGCTGGGGGCCGAGGGTTCTCCCTTCCAGGGCGCCGGGGGAGCCGGCCCTGGAGTCCCCCCCGATTTCGGGGCGGCGGGATTCGGAGGCGGGTTCTCCGACATCTTCGCGGAGATATTCGGCGAGGGGCCCGCGCCGCGCGAGCGCGAGCCGCGCACCGGAGGGGACCGCGTCTATCCGATGCGGATCGGCTTCTTCGACGCGCTGCGCGGCCTGACGACGACCATCCAGATCGAAGGAGAGGAAGCCTGCCCCGTCTGCGCCGGCCTCGGCGTCGTGGCCTCCTCGCGCGCCCGCGTCTGTCCCGACTGTCACGGCACTGGAAAAGTGGAGCGTTTCGGGGGAAGGATCCGCTTCACTCCCACCTGCCGCCGGTGCGGGGGCAGCGGCCGGCTGATGGAGGAGACGTGCAGCCGCTGCTCGGGGTCGGGGAAGATCAGCCGCGTCCAGAAGCTGCAGGTGCAGATTCCCCCGGGAGTCGACACCGGGTCCCGGGTTCGCATCGCCGGCAAAGGGGGCGCCGGCGTCCTGGGCGGCCCGCCCGGCGATCTCTACATCCTGATCCAGGTCGACTCGCATCCTTTCTTCTCCCGCGCCGGAGACCAGATCCTGTGCACCGTCCCCGTGACGTTCAGCGAGGCGGCGCTCGGATCGAAGGTCGAGGTCCCGACCGTGGACGGGCCGGCCACCATCCGGATCCCCCCCGGAACGCAAAGCGGGCAGAAGCTCCGCCTGCGGGGCCGCGGCGCGCCGTCCCTGCGAGGCGGAGCGCGGGGCGATCAGATCGTCGAGGTCAAGGTCGTGACGCCCGACGTGCGCGACGAAAAGGCGAAGACCCTCCTGCGGCAGCTGGCGGAGCTCGATCGAACCGATCTGAGGAGCCATCTCGGGACACGTTCGTAGTAACATACGGCCCACCGGGCGGCGCCGGTAGGCGCCGGAAAGGTCGTCGTGAAGCGGGACAAGGCCTATTACATGATCAGCGTCGTTTCGAAGCGCTTCGATGTACATCCTCAGACGCTGAGGCTCTACGAGCGCGAAGGTCTCCTGAAGCCGAGCCGCACGGAAGGAAACACGCGCCTCTATTCCGATGAGGATTTGAACCGCCTCTCCCGGATCCTGCGCCTCACCCGCGATCTCGGCGTGAATCTCGCGGGCGTGGAGGTCGTCCTGAACATGCAGGAGGTCATGGACCGGATGGAGCACGAGTTCAACGATCTCCTGGAGTCGCTGCGCGAGGAGCTGCGCAAGCGGGAAAAAGAAACCCGGACACGGCCCTCTCAGGCCCTCGTCCACGCCCGTCCCGGGCGTGTGATCCCTATCAAGAAGGGGTGAGATGGACGAAGAAAACGTAATTCGGAAGCGCGTTTCCTCCGAGACGCTCAAGAAGTACCTTCAGGAGATTTCCCGCCTGGAGCGGATCACGCCCGACGAGGAGAAGGTCCTCGGCGATCTCATCCAAGGGGGAGATCGGCAGGCGCTCCAGCGCCTGGTGGAAGCCAATCTCCGGTTCGTCGTGAGCTTCGCCAAGAAGTACCGCGGCTGCGGCCTGTCGTTCCTCGACCTGATCAACGAGGGGAACATCGGCCTGATCGAGGCCGCCAAGCGCTTCAATCCGAAGAAGAACGTCAAGTTCATCACCTACGCCGTCTGGTGGGTGCGCCAGGCCATCATCCACGCCCTGTCCGACCACAGCGGGGCGTTCCGGCTTCCCCAGAAGCAGGCCAACCTGCTGTATCGAATCGGCAAGACGATCTCCCAGCTCACCCTCGAGCTGGAGCGCCATCCGAGTCCCGACGAGATCGCGCGCAAGCTCGACATCCAGGTGGAGGAGGTGACCAACCTTCTCCAAGTGGCGGACGAAAACGTCTCGCTGTCCACTGTCATCGACGAGGAGCACGACTTCCACCTCTCCGACAAGCTGGAGCAGGAGCAGATCCCTTCGGCCGACGACACGCTGCTTCGCGATTCGCTGAGGACCCATCTCTCCGCCTGTCTGGACGAGCTGGATCCCAAGGAGGAGAAGGTCCTGCGCCTGCGCTTCGGGCTGGACGAGGAAGAACCGAAGACCCTGAAGGAAATCGGCGAGATGATGGGCCTGTCGCGCGAGAGAATCCGCCAGATCGAGGCCCAGGCGCTGGAGAAGCTGAACCGATCCCAGAAGTGCCAGCAGCTCCGCGGCTATCTGAACTAGGAGGGAGCCGTGCCGGCCGCCGCCGCTGACTGTCCCGAATGCCACGGCGCGGGGTACCGCGTGCTCGAGTCCCCGGACGGCCGGAGCAGCGCCGTCCCGTGCGCCTGCCGCCAGGGGGAGCGCGAGGGAAGCCTGATGGACCAGGCGCGCATCCCCCGGCGCTACCACCGCTGCGATTTCGAGAACTTCGACGGCATTTCCCCCTCGCACCGCTCGGCCAAGCAGAAAATCGAGAAGTACGCCCGCGAATACCCGGCCATGGAGTCGGGGCTGCTGCTCATGGGCCCGCCCGGGGTGGGGAAGACGCACCTCATGGTGGCGCTCATCCGCCACCTGATCCATCAAAAAGGGGTCGCCTGCCTGTTCTACGACTTCCAGGATCTCCTCAGGGAGATCCAGAATTCCTACAACCCCGACTCGAAGACTTCGGAGCTGGGGATTCTCCAGCCGCTGTTCGCCGCCGAGGTCCTGGCGCTGGACGATCTCGGAGCCCGCAAGCCGACGATCTGGGTCGAGGAGACGCTCACCCACATCATCAGCACCCGCTACAACGACATGAAGACGACGCTGTTTACCACCAACTACCTCGATTCACCGCTGCGCAACGACGATTCGACGCTCACCGATCGTATCGGCGAAAGAGTGCGATCCCGGCTTCACGAGATGTGCCGGGTCGTCGAGATCTCGGGCAAGGACTACCGCGAGCACGTGAGAAAAGCCGACATCCGCCTGCGTCCCTGACCTCCTTCGGCGGCGAACTTTCGCCCCCTTCGGCGCTTCCCGGCTCATCATTGGCCCCGGGCTTGCATTAGCCGGATCCCTCTGTTAAGATGCGATAGTAGTGAGGCTTAGCGTCATCCCCTGGGGAGCGCTCGTGGAAAAGTCATCGAAAGTGGTATGGATTTTGGGAGGGGCCCGAACTCCCATGGCCGAGTACAACGGCCGCTTCCGCGACATCCCGGAAACGGAGCTCGGCGCCCTGGCCGCGCGGGAAGCCCTGATTCGCGCGGCGATCCCGGCCCACGCCGTCCAGCACGCCGTTTTCGGCAACGCCCTGCAGACCAGCGGCAACGCCATGTACGGGGCCCGCCACGCGGCCCTGAAGGCCGGCCTTCCCATCGAGGTTCCCGCGTTCACCGTCAACCGGCTTTGCGGCTCGGGAATCCAGTCGATTCTCTCCGCGGTCCACCTGATCCGGAACGACGAGGCCGACACCGTCCTGGCGGGCGGCATGGAGAACCTGAGCCAGGCGCCGCACGTGATTCGCGGCGCCCGCGTCGGATTCCGCCTCGGCGAGGGGAAGCTTGAAGACTCGTTGATGGTCGCCCTGATGGACAGCCACTGCGGCCTCTACATGGCCCAGACAGCGGAGAAGATCGCCAAGGAGCGCGGGATCAGCCGGGAGGAGCAGGACGCCTTCGCGCTCCGGAGCCAGCGCCTGGCGGAGGAAGCCTACCGCGCGGGCAGGATGCAGGAGGAGATCGTCCCGGTCAAAGTGCGGGAAGGGCGCTCCGAGATCCTCTTCGCCGAGGATGATCACCGGCGGGCCGACACGACCCTCGAGAAGCTCTCCAGGCTCCCGGCGGCGTTCAGCAAGGAAGGAACGGTGACGGCCGGCAACGCCTCGGGAATCGTCGACGGGGCGGCGGCGGTAGTCGTCTCTTCGAACCCGCACGCGGGCGACCGCAAGCCCCTGGGGAAGATCGTCGCCTGGGGAATCGCGGGCGTCGAGCCCAGCATCATGGGAATCGGTCCGGTGCCCGCCACGCGCCAGGCGCTCGAGCGCGCCGGCCTCCGACTTTCGGAAATCGACTTGATCGAGGTGAACGAGGCTTTCGCGGCGCAATACCTGGCGGTCGAGAAGGACCTGGGTCTGGACCGCGACCGCGTCAACGTGAACGGGGGCGCCATCGCCCTGGGCCATCCACTCGGGGCCACCGGCACGCGTCTCGTGCTGACGCTCCTCCTGGAGCTGCGGCGGCGGAACGCGCGCTTCGGCCTCGCGACCGCCTGCATCGGCGGAGGCCAGGGAATCGCGATCATCGTGGAATCGGCCGGCCGGGGCTGACCCCTCAAACTCATCATCAGGCGGCCCCCGGGACCGGGCTGCGGGGAGAGGCGATGACAATCCGCACCGTGGGAGTCCTGGGCGCCGGTCTGATGGGATCGGGAATCGCCCAGGTTTCGGCGCAGGCCGGATACCCGACGACGGTCCTGGAGATTTCCCAGGATCTGGTGGACCGAGGGCTCAAGCGGATCGAGGGGTTCCTCCGGAGCGGCGTCGAAAAGGGGAAGATCGCCCCCGAGGTCCAGGCGAAGACGCTGGCGCTTTTGAAGGGCGCCACGCGGATGGAGGATCTCGCCGACTGCGATTTGATCGTCGAGGCCGTCAGCGAGAACCTGGAGGTCAAGCGCCAGACTTTTTCCCGCCTGGACAAAATCTGCAAGCCCAAGGCGATCTTCGCGAGCAACACCTCCTCCCTTTCGATCACCGAAATGATGGGCGCCACCTCGAGGCCGGACCGTTTCATGGGCCTCCATTTCTTCAATCCGGTCCCCTTGATGAAGCTGGTCGAGGTAGTGCGCACCGTGGTGACCGGCGAGGAGGTCGAAGCCACCGCGCTCGCCTTCGTGCGGTCGCTCGGCAAGACCCCTATCCGGACGTCGGACCGAACCGGCTTCGTCGTCAACCGCCTGCTCGTGCCTTTCCTGCTGGACGCGATCCGGGCGCTCGAATCGGGAGTCGGGACGATCGAGGAGATCGACGCCGGGATGAAGCTGGGGTGCGGCCATCCGATGGGACCCTTCACGCTGCTCGACTTCGTCGGGTTGGACACCACTTACTCGATCGCGGGAATCATGTTCGACGAGTTCAAGGAGAGCCGCTTCGCCGCGCCGCCGCTGCTCAAGCGCATGGTCCTGGCCGGCATGCACGGAAGAAAATCCGGAAAGGGTTTCTACGACTACGCCAAGGAGCCGCCCGTCCCCCAGAACCATCTGGCGTCGTGAGCGCCCCGCCCGCGAATCAGGGAGAGCCATGAGCTACCAAAACCTTGTGGTGCAAGTTCAGGATCGGATCGGCCGGATCACGGTGAACCGTCCCGAGAAGCTCAACGCGCTGAACCGGGCCACGCTCGAGGAGATCGACGCCGCGTTCGCGGCCATGGGCTCGGATCCGGCGGTTGGGGCGATCCTTCTGACCGGAGCGGGGGCGAAAGCCTTCATCGCCGGCGCCGACATCAACGAGCTGGCCCGGCAAACCCCCGTGGAGGGGCGCGAGTACACGCTGTTCGGACAGGGCGTCCTGAACCGCATCGAGTCGCTCGGCAAGCCGGTCCTGGCGGCGGTGAACGGGTACGCGCTGGGAGGCGGCTGCGAAATCGCCTTGGCCTGCACGCTCCGTTTCGCGTCAAGCGCCGCCCGCTTCGGCCAGCCCGAGGTGAATCTCGGGATCATCCCCGGGTACGGCGGAACCCAGCGTCTGGCCCGGCTGATCGGCCGGGGCAGGGCGCAGGAGATGATCCTGACCGGAGAGATGATCGATGCCGCGGAAGCGCACCGGATCGGGCTCGTCAACGCGGTCGTGGCGCCGGAGGAACTGATCCCGCGGACCGAGTCGGTCGCCCGGACGATCCTGTCGAAAGGGCCTCTCGCGGTCCGCTACGCGCTCGACGCCGTGCACCGGGGGCTCGACATGCCGGCGCGCGAAGGGCTGGCCTACGAGGCGGCCCTTTTCAGCGTGCTCTGCGCCTCGGAAGACATGAAGGAGGGGACGAAAGCGTTCCTGGAGAAGCGCAAAGCGGAGTTTCGGGGACGCTGAGCGCCGCGCCGGGAAACGGGAGGCTCTTGGACCGGAAGTCGTTGACATCGAAGGCCTCAACCCTATATTTGATGCGAGCGACACGGGAGAATCGAAAGTGTCCGAACTGGCGCCGGAACGAGTCAATCTCCGCCCGCTGAGGCTGCTTACGGCCCTGCGCGTCGTGGTCGCGGCGCTGCTCGTGGCGTTCGCGATCGTCATCTTCCTGAGCTTCGGCAAGAAAGAGGAGGATCCGGTCCGGATCCAGATCTCGCAGCCCGCCGGAAGCTCCGACGAGAAAGTGGTCGACCTGTCCGACAAGTTCTACATCACCGGCACCAAGGGGGGATCGGAATCTTTCAAGATGCGCGCCGACCAGGTGACAGGGTTCGTGGGCGACAAGAAGACGCTGAAGGGGGTTCACCTCGAGGTGGTCGGGGAGAACGGAGAACGGCTGAACCTCGCGGGGAACGAGGGCCAGTTCGACATGGCCGACAAGAGGGCCCACCTCTCCGGCGACGTTCAGGTGGCCGGAAAGAACGGCTTCAAGCTCACCACCTCCAGTCTGTACTTCGACGGCCAGCGCGACGTCATCTTCACCTCCGACGAGGTCTTCTTCGAGAATGCGGGGCTGGAGGGGCGCGGCCGGGGGCTCAACTACCTGACCCGGGAGCAGACGCTGAAGATTTCCGCCGAAGTGCACGTCACGCTCCGGCCCGAGACCGCCGACGCCTCCCCGGTCGAGATCACCAGCGGCGACATGGCGCTCGGCCTGCGGGAGAACGACGTCGTCTTCAACGACTCGGTCGTGATGACCCGCGGCCCCGACGTCTTTTCCGGGAACTATCTCAAGGCGACGCTCGATTCCTCCCGCCACCGCATCCTCTCGGTGAAAGGCTACGGGCAGGTCTCGGCGAATTTCCTGTCGGGAAAGGGGAATGCCCGGGCGAGCGTCGACGCCGACACGCTGGAGGCGAGCTTGACGCCCGACGGCAAGACGGTGGAGAAAGTCACCGCCCGGGGGAACTGCCGGCTCCGCCGGGAAGGGATGACCGCCACCAGCGACTCGCTGCTCGCCGAGGCGGCCGCCGACAAGATCTCCTTGCGGGGGGAGCCGGTCCTGCTCGACGCGCGCAGCCGCATCGCGGCGGAAGAGATCGATCTGCATCCCGGCGAGCGGGGATTCGAGGCGCGCGGCGACGTGAAGACGTCGTTTCAGCCCTCCTCGCCGGGCTCGCCCGCTTCGAGCCCGTCCTTCTTCAGCCCCAAGGAGTCGGTCTATTTCCAATCGGCCCGCCTGACGGTGGAGGACGGAGGCAACCTGGCGCGGTATTCCGGAAGCGCCCGCGGCTGGCAGGGGGATGATTCCCTGCAGGCCGAGGAGATCTTCCTGCACTTCGCCGACCGCCGGATGAGCGCGTATCGCAACGTCCTGTGCCGCTTCGCGTCGAGCCCGGGAGCGTCCCCGGCCGCCGAAAAGGCTCCGCCTTCCTCGCCCACGATCATCGTCGCTTCCTCCATGGACTACGCCGAATCGGAGGGGACCGTTCATTTCCGGGACGCGGTGAAGATGACGGGCCGTGACACGGTCGTCCTGGCGGAGCGGATGCACGTCAGCCTCACCCCGGCGGGGGAAGGGCGGCGAAAGGTCGCGCGGGTCCTGGCGGACAGCATGGTGCGCTTCACGCACCTGACGAATTCCGGGACCTCGGACCACCTCGTCTACACGCCCGACGACGAAATGGTGGAGATGCGTCAGGACGCCGGCCTCGCGGAAGTCGTGGATCACACCAACGGCCGGATCCTGCGCGGCAAGACGCTGACCTTCGACACGAAGGGGAACCGCGTTCTCACCGAAACCACCGAGGGCGGTCGCACCTGGATCACCCTCAATCCCAAGGACAAGGACACGCGCGCCCTTGAATCGAAGATTGGACATTGAAGGGATCAGCAAAGCCTATCGCGGACGCCCGGTGGTCCGGGCGGTTTCACTCTCCATCCAGAGCGGAGAGGTCGTCGGGCTCCTGGGCCCGAACGGCGCGGGCAAGACGACCACCTTCTATTGCATCCTCGGGCTGGTCACGCCGGACGAAGGGAAGATCCTCCTCAACGGCCACGACATCACGCGCCTCCCGATGTACCTCCGCGCCCGCGAGGGGATCAGCTACCTGCCCCAGGAAGCGAGCATCTTTCGGAAGATGACGGTCGAGGAGAACCTGATGGCCATCCTGGAGACGCTCGATCTCAGCTCCGGAGAGCTCAAGGAGCGGGCCCGGAACATCCTGGAGGAGCTGAAGATCTCGCACCTGGCCCGTTCTCCGGCCTACGCGCTTTCGGGAGGCGAGAGGCGCCGCGCCGAAATCGCGCGGGCGCTCGTCCTGTCGCCGTCCTTCATCCTGCTCGACGAGCCCTTCTCGGGAATCGATCCCCTCGCCGTGGCGGACATCCAGCGGATCATCCAGCAGCTCCGGCAGAAGGGGATCGGCATCCTGATCACCGATCACAACGTCATCGAGACGCTGCGCATCACCGATCGCGCCTACATCATCGCCGCCGGCGAGATCTTCCGGAAGGGCGTGCCCGACGAGCTCGCCGCCGACGCCCGCGTGCGGGAGATCTACCTGGGCGACAACTTCCGGCTGAACTGAGGAGCGCGATGGCCCTCGAACAGAAGCTCAACATGCGGCTGGCGACGAAGCTGGTGATGACGCCGTCGCTGCAGCAGGCCATCAAACTGCTCCAGATGTCGAAGCTGGAGCTGGTGGAGGAGATCAATCAGGAGCTCACGCTCAACCCGGTGCTCGAGGAGGCGGGCGAGACCCGCGAGGAGCAGGCCCCCGAGCCGGAGGTCCGCACCGACGATCCCGGCCCGGCCCCCGAGCCCGCCCCGGACGGCGTGAAGGACTCCTTTCAGGAGATCGACTACCAGTCCTACTTCCAGGACTACATGGACGCCGGTTATTCGCCACGCGCCCCGACCGAGGAGATCGAGGCGCCGCCGCTGGAGAACATCCTCACCCGCCCGCAGAGCCTGTCCGACCACCTGCTCTGGCAGCTGTCGATGAACGTGCCGGACGGGCTCGAGCAGGAGATCGGGCGGGCGATCATCGGGAATCTGGACGAGAACGGCTACCTCAAAGCCTCCCTGGAGGAAATCGAGTCCATGGGGAGCTTTCCTCCCGAGAAGGTGGCCGAAGTGCTCGCGAAGATCCAGGAATTCGATCCCACCGGGGTGGCCGCGCGGGATCTCCAGGAATGCCTTCTGATCCAGATTCGCGCCTTCGACATGGAGGAGACGCCCCAGGAGACGATCATCCGCGATCACATGGATCTTCTCCAGGGCCGCAAGTTCCGGGAGCTCGCCCAGGCGCTCAAGTGCTCTCCCGAGGAGGTCCAGGAGTACCTGGAGATCATCCGCGCCCTCGACCCGCGTCCTGGGAAGCGTTACGATTCCGATCGTTCCACGTACGTGATCCCCGACGTGTTCGTGTACAAGGTGGACAAGGGTTACACCATCGTCCTGAACGAAGAAGGGCTGCCGCGGCTCCGGGTGAGCTCGTTCTACCGCCGGATGGTCGACAAGGGGAACACGGACGTCACGCGCGAAGCCCGCGACTACGTGCGGGAGAAGCTCAGCTCCGCGCTGCGGCTGATCAAGAGCCTGGAGGAGCGGCAGCGAACGATCTACAAGGTCGCCCGCAGCATCGTGAGCTTCCAGCGGAAGTTCCTGGACTACGGGTTCGAATACCTGCGGCCGCTGATTCTCAAGGACGTGGCCGAAGACATCCAGATGCATGAATCCACCGTGAGTCGGGTCGTGAACAACAAGTACATGCACACCCCGCGCGGCGTCTTCGAGATGAGGTTCTTCTTCCACTCCGGCATCGCCTCCGCCCAGGGCGAGGACGTCTCCTCGCTGACGGTGAAGGAGAGGATCAAGAAGCTGGTGTCGGAGGAGAACGCCGGCCGCCCTCTTTCCGATTCGGCGCTGGCGAAGCTGCTCGGCGACGAAGGACTGCAGATCGCGCGCCGGACTGTGGCGAAGTACCGTGAAGAGCTGCGGATCCCATCCTCGAACGACCGCCGTCAGGGCTTTCGTTGAAGCGTGGAGAAGCCATGAGAATCCACATGACGGGAAGGCAGATCGAAGTGACTCAGGCGCTCAAGCAGGCGGCCGAGGCGCGGCTGTCCCGCCTCGAGAAGTATCTGGACGGCGGCAGCGAAGCGCACGTGATCCTGACGGTCGAAAAGCGCCGTCACCGCGTCGAGATCGTGGTCCACGACCGGCATGCGACGCTCTCCGCGGTCGGGGAGACCAAGGACATGTACACGTCGCTGAGCCTGGTCGGGGATCGCCTCGAACGCCAGGCGAAGAAGCACCGCGAGAAAATCAAGGGCGAGAGGAAGCGGGACGGTAAGCGGACCTCGCCGCGCCGCCTCCAGACGCCGGCGCCGGAGAGCGCCGACGGCCCGCAGGTGATCCGGGTCAGCGTCCGGCCGGTGAAGCCGATGTCGATCGAGGAGGCGCTCCTCCAGGTGCGCGGCACGGAGAAGGAGTTCCTGGTCTTCCGCAACGCCTCGTCCCGCCAGATCTCGGTCCTCTACCGGAGGAAGGACGGGAATTACGGGCTGATCGAGCCGGAGGCCTGAGCCGCGCGCCGGCCGGACTCCTTCCCGAGCCCCGGTTGACACTGATTCCGGGCCGTTGCTATGCTCCCCGCCTCCGCCTGAAAGGCATCGAGTTCCCCGCGGCTTCGGTCGGGCCGCCCGGAGAAGGCGCTCTCATCGCGGCCAAGCCGCCCGGCGACCGGACCGCCGCGACGTAACCGCCGCTGAGGAAGAAGAAAATGAACCTCGAGCTGACCTCCGAGCAACTGGCCATCCGGGACACGGTGCGGGAGTTCGCGGCGAGCGAGATCGCGCCGGCGGCGGCCCATCACGACCGAACCCGGGAGTTTCCCTACGAGAACGTCCGCAAGTGCGCCGCGCTGAACCTGATGGGGATCATGGCCGCGGAAGAATACGGCGGCTCGGCGCTCGACACGGTCAGCTACACGCTCGTCATCGAAGAGCTTTCCCGCGCCTGCGCGTCGACCGGCGTCATCGTCTCGGTGAACAACTCCTTGTTCATCCACCCGGTGGAGGCGTTCGGGACCGAGGAGCAAAAGCGCCGATTCCTGCCGCCGCACGCGAAGGGCGAGAAGATCGGCTGCTATTGCCTTTCGGAACCCAACGCCGGCTCCGACGCCGGGAACCAGCAGACGACGGCGGTGAGCCAGGGAGACGGGTACGTCCTGAACGGCACGAAGAACTTCATCACCAACGGAGTCGCGGCCGACACGGCTCTGGTGTTCGCCGCCACCGACCGGGCCAAGAAGCACCACGGCATCACCGCCTTCCTGGTGGAGAAGGGGACGGCGGGCTTCCGCCTAGGCAAGGACGAGGTGAAGCTGGGGATCACTTCCTCCGGCTCGGTGGAGATGGTGTTCGAAGACTGCTTCGTTCCGGCCGCGAACCGCCTGGGCGCGGAAGGGGCCGGCTTCAAGATCGCCATGAACACGCTGGACGGCGGGCGGATCGGCATCGCCGCCCAGGCGGTTGGGATCACCCGCGCCGTCCTGGAGGAATCGACCGCCTACTCGCGCCAGCGGAAGGCCTTCGGAAAGCCGATCGGCGAGTTCCAGGCGATCCAGTTCATGCTCGCCGACATGGCCATGGAGCTCGACGCGGCGCGGCTGCTCACCCATCGCGCCGCGTGGACGAAGGATCAGGGCGGACGCTACAGCATGGAAGCCTCGCAGGCCAAGCTTTTCGCCTCCGAAACCGCGATGCGGGCGGCGGTGAAGGGGGTCCAGATTTTCGGGGGCTACGGATACATGAACGAGTACCCTATGGAGCGTTACTTCCGCGACGCCAAGATCACCGAGATCTACGAGGGAACCTCCGAGATCCAGCGCCTCGTCATCGCCGGAAACCTTCTCAAGGATTGAGCCTCCGAATGGACTTCTCGCTCACCGAGGAGCAGGCCCTCATCCGGGACACCGTCCGGGATTTCGTCGCGTCGGAGGTCCTGCCGGCGGCCGGCGAGATGGATCGCGAGTGCCGGTTCCCCTCGGAAGCGATCGCCAGGATGTCGGAGCTCGGGCTGCTCGGCATGGCCATCCCGGAGGCCTACGGCGGCTCGGGCCTGAACAGCCTCTCCATGGCGGTGGCGGTGGAGGAGCTGGCGAGGGGCTCGGCGTCCCTGGCCGTGACGGTGAGCGTGAGCAATTCCGTCTGCGCCGGGCCGATCGCGCGCTACGGGACCGAAGCGCAGCGACGCCTCTATCTCCCGCGGCTCGCCAGCGGGGAGATCCTGGGGGGCTTTTCCCTCACCGAGCCCGATTCCGGATCCGACGCCGCCCATCTGCGGACCCGGGCCGAGCGGGACGGAGACTTCTACCTCCTGACGGGCGACAAGGCGTGGGTCACGAACGTCCAGGTCGGCCGCCTGTTCGTGGTCCTGGCGGCGACCGACCCGGCGCAGGGCTCCCGCGGCATCACGGCGTTCCTGGTCGAGCGGGATTTCCCGGGCTTCTCCTTCGGCAAGGTGGAGGACAAGATGGGACTGCGCTCCTCCCTGACCGGGGGGATTGAGCTGCAGGAATGCCGCGTGCCGGCGGCGAACCGGCTCGGGGAGGAGGGGCAGGGCTTCAAGATCGCCATGACGACGCTCGACGGCGCGCGCATCGGCATCGGCGCCCAGGCGGTGGGGATCGCCCGCGGCTGCCTGGAGGACTCGATCGCCTTCGCGCGGCAGCGCCGGGCTTTCGGAAAGTCGATCGCCGAGTTCCAGGCCATCCAGTTCATGCTCGCCGACATGCGCACCGCCATCGACTCCGCCCGCCTTCTGGTCCATCGGGCGGCATGGCTGAAGGATCACCAGCGCGAGCCCTTCAGCCGGGAAGCGTCGATGGCCAAGCTCTTCGCCACGGAGATGGTGAACCGCGTCGCCTACGACGCGGTCCAGATCCACGGAGCCTACGGCTATTCGCGGGAATATCCGGTCGAGCGCTATTTCCGCGACGCCCGCGTGACCACCATCTATGAAGGCACTTCGGAGATCCAGCGGCTGGTAATCGCGCGCAAGCTGCTGGAAGCGGTATGACCCGGGAGGGACCATGAAGCGAGACTCCGGCGTCCTGACGCCCCGCCGCACCCGCCGGGAATGGGAGACCGAGACGCTCCGCGACTCCCTGAAGAGATCCCCGGAGAGGAAGCCGGCGTTCACGACGATTTCCGGCGTGCCGATCGAGCGCCTGTACACCGCCGAGGACCTGGAGCATTGGGATCCGGAGGAGAAGCTCGGACAGCCCGGCGTTTTTCCCTTCACGCGCGGGCCCTACCCGACGATGTACCGCGGCAGGCTCTGGACTATGCGGCAGTTCTCCGGCTTCGGGACCCCCCAGGACACGAACCGGCGCTACCGCTACCTGCTCTCGCACGGACAGACCGGACTCTCGGTCGCTTTCGACATGCCGACCCTGATGGGCCTGGACTCGGACGATCCCCGCTCCCTCGGCGAGGTGGGACGGGAGGGGGTGGCGATCGACACCCTCTCCGACATGGAGGCGCTGTTCGCGGCCATTCCGCTGGCGCGCGTCTCCACCTCGATGACCATCAACGCGCCCGCCGCGGTCCTGCTGGCGATGTACCTGGCGGTCGCCAAGAAGCAGGGAGCCGACTGGGGAGCGCTCCAAGGGACCGTCCAGAACGACATCCTGAAGGAATACATCGCCCAGAAGGAGTGGATTTTTCCCCCGCGCCCGTCGATCCGGATCATCGTGGACATGATCGCCTTCTGCACCGAACGGGTGCCCAAATGGAACACGATCTCGATCAGCGGGTACCACATCCGGGAGGCCGGCTCCACCGCGGCCCAGGAGCTGGCCTTCACCCTGGCCGACGGAATCGGATACGTCCAGGCCTGCCGCGAGGCGGGACTCGCCGTCGACTCGTTCGCGCCGCGCCTGTCATTCTTCTGGAACGCCCACTCCGACTTCTTCGAGGAGATCGCCAAGTACCGCGCCGCGCGCCGCATCTGGGCGAACGTGATGCGGGACCGCTTCGGCGCGAAGGATCCACGCTCCTGGACGCTCAGGACCCACGCGCAGACGGCGGGGTGCTCGCTCACCGCCCAGCAGCCGCAGAACAACATCGTGCGGGTGGCGCTCCAGGCGCTCTCGGCAGTCCTCGGAGGCACGCAGTCGCTGCACACCAACTCCATGGACGAGACGCTGGGGCTGCCCACCGAGCAGGCCGTGACGATCGCCTTGAGGACGCAGCAGATCCTCGCCGAGGAGACGGGCGTGGCGAACACCATCGATCCTCTCGCCGGGTCCTACTTCATGGAGTCCCTCACCGATCGGATCGAGCGGGAGGCGCTGGATCTGATCGCCACGATCGACGGCATGGGAGGAATCGTCGCGGCGATCGAGCAGGGATTTCCACAGCGCGAGATCGCCGAGGCTTCCTTCCGCTATCAGCGCGAGCTGGAGCGGGGCGAGAAGGTCATGGTGGGAGTGAACCGGTACACCGAGGGCGCCGCCTCCGACATCGAAATCCTGAAGATCCCGCCCTCCGTGGAGCCCCGCCAGATTCGCGCTCTCCAAAGCGTCCGCAAGAGGCGCGACGGGCGCCCGCATCGCCGGGCGCTCGCGGCCCTGGTGGAGGCTGCCCGGGGCGGCACGAACCTGCTCCCTCCGATCCTGGACGCCGTCGAGGCCTATGCGTCGGTCGGCGAGATCTGTGCCGCGCTCAAGGGCGTCTTCGGGGCGTATCGCGAGGAAAAAACCTACTTCTGAAGGACTCGGACATGACCGAAAGCGCGCCGCGGCCGGGCAAGCTGCGGCTCCTGGTCGGCAAGGTGGGCCTGGATGGACACGATCGAGGGGTGAAGATCATCGCCCGCGCCTTGCGCGACGCGGGACATGAAGTGATCTACACGGGCCTGCACCAGACGCCGGAAATGGTGGTGGCGACGGCCGTCCAGGAGGACGTGGACGCCGTTTCCCTGAGCATTCTCAGCGGCGCCCACAAGACGCTCTTTCCGCGCGTGATCGATCTCCTGAGGAAGGCCCGGTTCCCGGTTCCCGTCTTCGGCGGCGGAATCATCCCGGAGGAGGATTTCGCGTTTCTGAAACGGCGCGGCGTCAAGGCGATCTTCACGCCCGGGGCCTCGACTCAGGAGGTGCTCGACTGGGTTGCCCGTAACATCCAGCCGCGCGCTTCCACGCCCGCCCCCGGCGCGCCGCCCCGCGCGCCGCGCAAAAAAAGAGGGAAAGGCCCGGCGCGGGCGGGATCACCCAAGCGCGGCCGGCCCTGAGGCCCGCCACGGCGCCCCTCCGCGCCTTGACACCATCGAAACTCATCTGCTAAGTTGAGCCGGCTCAAGACGAAGGCCGCCGGCTGCCTCGTCTCGCCAGCCGCACGGCGCCGCGGAACCTACGCCCGGGAGAACCCATGCCAAAGAAGATCCTCCTCGCGGACGACAGCATCACCATCCAAAAGGTCGTGGAGCTGACCTTCTCGGAAGGGGATTATCAGGTTTTCAGCGTCGGAAACGGCAGCCAGGCGCTGCGCAAGATCCACGAGGTCCGGCCCGACATCGCCCTTCTCGACGTGATCATGCCGGAGGCCAACGGCTACGAAGTCTGTGAAAAGGTGAAGCGGAACCCGGAGACCTCCTGGATCCCCGTGCTTCTCCTCACCGGAACGTTCGAGCCCTTCGATCGGAAGCGCGCCGACGCCGCGGGGGCGAACGGGCACCTGACGAAGCCTTTCGAGTCCCAGATGCTGATCTCGAAAGTGGAGGAGCTGATCGCCAGCTCCCGCCATCCCATCATCGAGCCGCAGAGACTGGGCCGGATGGAGATCGTCGCCGGAGGAATCACGCGCCTGGAGGGGGAGGATCCATCGATGGCCGAGGAACGGCAGCGCGAGGCCGATCCCCGCGAAGTTCCTGCCCGCGAAGCCGATCCTACCCGCGAAGCCCATGATCCCCGCCAAGTCGAGGCTGCCCGCGAACTCGAGGCTGAAAGTGCCCGCGAAGTCGAGGATGACGAAGAGGTCGAGCTGACCCGCCAGAGCATCGTGCCGGACCGCTTCGACATTGGGAGCGACGAGACGAGCCCCGCAGCCGAGGGTCCCCGGACGGTGCGCATCTCCTCGCCATGGAGAGGGGCCGCCCCGGAGGCCGCTCCCCCGCAGGATCCCGTCGCGGAAAGCGCCCCGGAAGGCACGCCCGAGACCTGGGACGAGCTGGCGAGCGATCTCGCCACGGCCTCCGTCTCGGAGTTCCCGCGCGAATCCTCGCGGCCGGAAGCCGTCACACCTCTCGTCCCTCTCTCCGGAAGCGCGGTCCCCGTGCCTTCCTCCGAGGCGCCTGCCCGCGGGGAATCCGCGGCTCCCGGGGAGCCGGCCGAGCGCGTCGCTCCGCTTCCTTTGACGAGCGACGAGATGGATCGCCTCGCGGCGAGAATCTTGCAGCAGATGTCGGACAAGGTGATTCGCGAGATCGCCTGGGAGATCATTCCCGAGCTGGCCGAGAGCCTGATCAAGCAGCGCATTCGCGAGCTCGAGGAGAAGATCGCCCGGGAGAACTGAGCGATCCTTCGGTCCCGCCGGCGCCGACGGAAGTAGGCCGAGGCCTACTTTCTTTTTTTTACGCCGGGGAAAGACCCGGCTCTCCGATGCCCCCTCGCCGGCGCGCCCGGGGGAGGGGGAATCCCGATGATGGAAGTTCCGAAACGTTACGAGCCCGGCGTCGTCGAGAAGCGCTGGATCGAGTTCTGGCAGGCTTCCGGGTTCTTCAGCCCTGCCCCGGACCCCGGCTCCGATCCCTACTGCATCGTCATTCCGCCGCCCAACATCACGGGCCGGCTGCACGCCGGGCACGCGCTGAACATCACACTGCAGGACATTCTGATCCGCTGGCGGCGCATGCAGGGCCGCGACACGCTCTGGCTGCCGGGCACGGATCACGCGGGGATCGCCACCCAGATGGTGGTCGAGCGCGAGCTCCTGAAGGAAGGCACCTCCCGCCACACCCTCGGACGCGAGGCTTTCGAGCGCCACGTTTGGGAGTGGAAGGAGAAGCACGGCGACGCGATCGTGGACCAGCTCAAACGGCTCGGGGCCTCGTGCGACTGGACGCGCCTGCGCTTCACGCTTGACCCGGGGCTCTCCGCGGCGGTGCGGGAAGTCTTCGTCCGTCTGTACGAGCAGGGCCTGATCTATCGCGGCCAGGCGATCGTCCAGTGGTGCCCGAGCTGCCGGACCGCGCTCTCCGATCTCGAGGTCGTCCACAAGGAGACCGCCGGGAAGCTCTACCATCTCGCTTATCCGGTCGAAGACTCCCGCGAGGTGATTCCCGTCGCGACGACGCGCCCGGAGACGATGCTCGGCGACACGGCGGTCGCGGTCCATCCGGAGGACGATCGTTACCGCGCGCTGGTCGGGAAGCACGCGATTCTGCCCATCCTGGGGCGGCGGATTCCGATCCTCGCCGACGCCGCCGTCGATTCCTCCTTCGGAACCGGGGCCGTCAAGGTGACGCCGGCGCACGATCCGAACGATTTCGCCATCGCGTCGCGGCATGCGTTGCCCGCGGTGGTGGTGATCGACGCGGCGGGGAAGATGACGGCCGAGGCGGGCCCGTACGCCGGGCTCGACCGTTACGCCTGCCGCAAGAAGCTGGTGATCGACCTGGCCGCCTCGGGAGTCCTGACGCGCACCGAGGAGCATCCCCATGCGGTGGGACGCTGCGACCGCTGCGACACGGTGGTCGAGCCGACGCTTTCGAAGCAGTGGTTCGTGCGCACGAAGCCGCTGGCGGAGGAGGCGATCCGGGCGGTGGAGGACGGACGGATTCGCTTCGTGCCCGAGAACCGCAAGAACGACTACTTCAAGTGGATGCACAACATCCACGACTGGTGCATCTCCCGCCAGCTCTGGTGGGGCCACCGGATTCCCGCCTGGACCTGCGGGGCGTGCTCCGAGGTGACGGTGGCGCGCACCGAGCCGACCGCCTGTCCCCGGTGCGGCGGGGGGCATCCGGCGCAGGATCCCGACGTCCTGGACACTTGGTTCAGCTCCGCGCTCTGGCCTTTCTCGACGCTGGGCTGGCCCGCCGAAACCGCCGATCTGCGCCGCTATTACCCGACGTCCGTCCTGGTGACCGGCTACGACATTCTCTTCTTCTGGGTCGCGCGGATGACGATGATGGGCCTGAAATTCATGGGGAAGGTCCCGTTCCACCGCGTCTATTTCAACGGGCTCGTCCGGGACGAGAAGGGGAGGAAGATGAGCAAGACCCGGGGGAACACGGTCGATCCCCTGGAGCTGATGGAGCGCTTCGGCACCGACGCCCTGCGCTTCACGCTCGCGTCGATGTCGTCCCCCGGCGCCGACGTGGCGCTGGATCTCAAGCGCGTGGAGGGATACCAGTCCTTCGGGACCAAGATCTGGAACGCGACACGCTTTGTGCTCATGAACCTCAAGCAGGACGCCTCCGCGTCCGAGCCGCGCTTCCGATCGGGATCCGAGAATCTCGACCTCACGGACCGGTGGATCATCAGCCGGGTGAACTCTCTCACGCGCGACGTGAACCGGGCGCTCGAGGAGTTTCGCTACGACGAGGCGGCCGCCGCTCTCTACCATTTCCTGTGGCACGAGTTCTGCGATTGGTACATCGAAGCGGTCAAGCCCCGGCTGGTCGGCGATTCGAGCGGCACGCCGGCGGCGAGAAGGAGCCGCGCCGTCCTCGCCCGGGTGCTCGACCGGATCCTCAGGCTGCTGCATCCCTTCATGCCGTTCGTCACCGAGGAGCTCTGGCAGCGGCTGCCGCACGAGGGGGCCTCCCTGGCGGTCGCGGCGTTCCCCGAATGGCGTTCCGAGGAGGAGGATGCCGACGCGGAGCGGGAGATGGCACTGCTCATCGTGGCGGTCGGGAAGCTCCGGAACCTGCGCGCCGAGAGCGGAATCGATCCGGGAAGGAAGGTGGAAGCCCTGTTTCGAACCGACCTGGCGAGGCCCCGCCGCGTCCTGGAGGAGCACGGCGAGCTGATCCGGACGCTGGCGCGTCTCTCCCAGTTCCGCTTCGTCGACGAGATTCCGGCCGGCGTTCCCATGGCGCGCGGCGTGGTGACAGGCCTGGAGATGGGCATTCCGCTCGCCGAGGCGCTGGACCTCGACGAGGAGCGCCGGAGAATCACGCGGGAAATGGAAAAGCTGGATCGGGAGCTGAAAACCGCCGAGGGGAAGCTGGACAATCCCTCCTTCATGGAGCGGGCCCCCGCCGACATCGTGGAGAAGGTGCGCGCGGCGCACCGCGAGCTGAGGGAGCGCCGCGCCAAGCTCGCCGGAAGCCTCGCGGATCTCCAGGCGCCGGAGCCCGGGCCCTCGGACCGGTGAGCCTCGTGGGCTCCAGACGCCCGAGGCTCCGGCAGGCCGATTGCCTGAGGGAAGTGCGCCGGGCGCTCGCTGAGGACATCCGATCCGGAGATCGGACCACTCGACGCGTCGTCCCCCCGGCCACCCGGGGCCGCGCCGTCCTCCGGGCCAAGGAGGGGATGGTGCTGGCCGGGCTGCCGTGCGCGCGGCTCGCTTTCCGGCTGGTCGACCCGGCGCTCCGGTTCACCGCCCTGCGTCCGGAGGGCGCCCGGCTCGCGCGGGGCGATGCGATCGCCCGCGTCGCGGGAAGGGCCCGTTCGATTCTCACCGCCGAAAGGACCGCGCTCAACTTCCTCCAGCACCTGTCGGGAATTGCGACTTACACGGCCGATTGCGTGGCCCGCGCGGCCGGACGCTGCTCGATCCGGGACACCCGGAAAACGACGCCGGGACTCCGCCTCCTGGAGAAGTACGCGGTCCGGGTCGGAGGGGGAGAGAACCATCGCCTGGGCCTGGACGACGGGATCCTGATCAAGCACAACCATTGGCGGGTCGCCGGCGGGGTTCGGGCGGCCGTGCGGCGGGCACGCCGGAAGAGCGGCGCGGGCCGAGGTCTTCCCGTGCAGGTCGAGGTGTCGACGCTTTCGGATCTCCGCGAGGCCATCGCGGCGGGCGCCGATTCCGTGCTTCTGGACAACCTCGCTCCGGCCCGACTTCGCCGCGCTCTGAAGGTCGCCTCGGGAAGAACCTTCATCGAGATCTCGGGAGGCATTCGCCGCGACAACCTGGAGCGCGTCGCGCGGCTTCGTCCCGGCGCGGTTTCGCTCGGGGCGCTCACGCATTCCTCGCGCTGGGTCGATCTTTCCCTGTCGCTGGAGCCGTTGCCTTGAGGCACGCCCCCTTTGACGTGGAGTCGCTGGCCGGGCTGCTCCGCCGGCGGCGGCTCGGGAATCGCGTCGCCTATTTCGAAAGACTCGAATCGACCAACGATCGAGCCCTGGAAATGGGAGACGCGGGCCATCCCGAGGGGCTCCTCGTCCTCTCGGAGGAGCAGGTCCGAGGGCGCGGGAGGCGGGGGCGCGCCTGGTCCTCGCCGCCGCGGCGCGGCATCTACGCGAGCCTGCTTCTCCGCCCCCGTCTGGAAGCGCCCCGGCTGCCCCGCGTCGGCTTCGCGGCCGCGGTCGGGATCGCCCGGTCGCTGACGGGCGCGACGGGGCGGCGCGTCGAGATCAAGTGGCCGAATGATCTCGTGCTGAGCGGCAGGAAGCTGGGAGGCATCCTCTCGGAGAGCCGCGGCAGCGAGCCGTTTCTGGTCGTCGGGCTCGGCGTCAACGTCAACCAGGACCGCCAGGACTTTCCGCCGGAGATCCGGCGGGAAGCGACGTCCCTTCGTCTCGACGCGGGCCGGTTCTGGGATCGGACCGCCCTGCTGGCGCAGATCCTCGAAGGATTCGAAGCCGAGTACCTGCACCTTCTCGAGCTCGCCGGAGACTACCCTCTGGCGCGCTGGGAGGAGTATTCTTCGCTGCAGGACGGCACGGCGGTCACCGTGAGTCTAGACGGAGAGAGCCTCCGCGGAGTCTATCGCGGCGTCACGGGTGACGGGGAGATGCGCCTGGAAACGGAGTCCCACGCCGTCCGCCGGATCGCCTATGGCGACGTGCGCCAGGTTCGGAGCGAAGCATGAGGATCCTGCTGGCCGTGGACGTCGGCAACACGAACACCGACCTGGGCGCGTTCGACGGGGAAAAGCTGCTGGGACGCTGGTCGCTCTCCACCGATCGGGCGAGAACGGTGGACGAATACGGGATCGCGCTGCGCAGCCTGCTCGCGGCGCACCGGCTCGACCCCGCGGCGGTGCGCGACATGATCGTGGCCTCCGTCGTCCCACCGATGGAATCGATCCTCGAGACGGTGGCGGGCCGATACCTCGGCCTCACCCCGCTTTTCGTGGCCCCCGGGATCAAGACGGGGATGGCGATCCTGGTCGACAATCCGCTGGAGGTCGGGGCCGACCGGATCGTCAACGGAGTCGCCGCCTACAGCCGTTTCCACGAGGCGGTCATCGTCGTCGACTTCGGCACGGCGACCACGTTCGATGCCATCAGCGCCCGGGGCGATTACCTCGGCGGGGCGATCGCCCCGGGGCTCGGCATCTCGTCGCAGGCGTTGTTCGAAGCCACCGCCAAGCTCCCGCGCATCGACCTCCGCCGTCCCGCGAAGGCGATCGGCAAGACGACGGTGAGCAGCATGCAATCGGGGATCTTCTTCGGCTATCTCGGGCTGGTGCGCGAAATCCTCGGGCAGATCCGCGCCGAGATGGGCGGCGCCCCGCGCGTCATCGCGACGGGCGGCTTGAGCCCGCTTCTCGAGCCGGAGCTCTCCTCGTGGGTGGACGAAGTGGATCCCAATCTGACCCTCACCGGGCTGCGCATCCTCCACGAGAGGAATCGTTGAGCGACGCCGACATTTCCGAATCACCCGTCTCGGAGGAGGAGGCGGATTATTTCCGGAGCATCGAGGAGCGCTTCTGCGCGCTGCGAGGAGCTCCGATGCTCCTGTCGCCGCGCGACTGGAACCTCATCGCGGGATGGTGGGCCGAGGGGGTCCCGCTGGCGCTCGTGCTGGAATCGCTCGAAGAGGTCTTCACCGCCCGTCGGCGGCGGGACGGCGAGGCGGGACGCGTCAATTCCATCGCCTACGCGAAGCCGGAGATCCTGAGGCGCTTCCACCTGCGACGGGAGATGATCGCGCCCCGGCGCGGAGAGCAGGAGGAGATGAACCGGCTTCGCCGGGAAGTGCGCCGGCACCTGGGCCGCAGCGCGCGCCTCCTCAAGGAAGCCGCCCTGGCCCAGCGCGAGCGCGGCCGCGAGGCGCTGGCCTGCACGCTTCTCATCGCGGCCGCCGAGGCGCGGAGGCTCCGGAAGGAGAGCGGCTCCGAGGCGTGGGATCCGAGCGAATCGGAGCAAGCGCTCGAGAGGCTCGACGCCGAGGTGCTGGCTGCGGCCGAGGGCTCGATGGACGAGGCTGAGCGCTGCCGGATCGCCCGGGAGGCCGAGCAGGCGCTGGGCGCCCATCGCAGGACGATGCGACCCGAAGCCTTCCGGGAGAGCCTGGAGGCGATGCGCGGAAGGCTGATGCGGCGCGGCTTCGAGATCCCGCGACTCTCCCTGCTCGGCGAAGGGTGACCTGCCGTCCGCTTGCCACGATCCCCGCCCCATGCTAGCTTCTGGCGCGAGAGCCGATCCCGGAGGCGTTCCCCCTGGCCTCTCCTCGCCCGCTTCCGGCAAGCGTCCCGCTGGGCTCGGCCGCCGGATTCGCCACCGGCATCGGCGCCGGAAGAGCCTTCTCGCCTCCTCCGCCGGCGCTGTTCGCCGCCACCCTCGCCGCTGGCGCGTGCTGGATTCTGCTCTCCCGCAGGCGCCCGGCCTTTCCGGCTCTGATGCGAGCCGGAGCCCTGGCCCTTTTCTGGCTCGGAGCCGGAGCCTGCCTCGAACGAAACGCTCATTCCCGATTCCTCTCCTCGCCGCTGATCGCGTCTTCCGAAATCGCCGCGCGCCTCGAGCGGCGGCTCCCCGTACCGGTGCGCGGCTGGATCGCGGACGATCCCGCGAGGCTCAGGGATCGGATCATCTTTCCGCTCCGGGTCGAGCAAGCATGGTGGGGCGGGCGATGGCGCGGCGCCCCCGGAACGATCCGGGTCGCCCTGCGCCTGCCGGGGGCCGGCTCGCCGTCCGCCCTGGGCT
Source organism: Candidatus Polarisedimenticolia bacterium (assembly GCA_036004685.1). NCBI lineage: Bacteria > Pseudomonadati > Acidobacteriota > Candidatus Polarisedimenticolia > Candidatus Polarisedimenticolia bacterium. Next base: position 107,111 of record DASYRE010000026.1, read on the forward strand.
TCGGAGATCGCGTCGAGCTTCCCCTTCGCCTCAGGCCCGTCCGGAACTTCAGAAACCCGGGCTCCTTCGACTACGAGCGTTACCTGGAGGGGGAGGGAATCCATCGACTCGGGACGCTCAAGAGCCTCCGGCTGGTCGAGCGCCTGCCCGGGTCGGGCGGCCGATGGGTCTCGCCGATTCACCGGCTCCGAGCGCGCCTGCTGCGGCGTCTCGGGCAAGCATTTCCAGACGAGGGCCATGAAGAATCCCGCCTGTTTCTCGAAGCCATTCTTCTCGGCCAGCGGCGCGGCAGCGAGGGAGAGTTCGAGTCCCTCTTTCGCCAGACCGGCGTCTATCACATCCTTTCCATCTCCGGATTGCATTTCGCGCTTCTGATGGGAGGGCTCGGCTGGGCGATCCGCCGGCTGCCGGGAGGCCGGTGCATCTCGCCCGCCGTCCTGGTGGGCGCGGGCGCGCTCTACGTGGCGCTTTCGGGCGGGGAGGACCCAATCCTCCGGTCCTCTCTCGCGATACTGTTCGCGTCGTGGGGAAAGCGATGCGGCCGGCGCGTCGGAGCCGTGGACGCTCAGTCCCACGCCGGCATCGTCCTGCTCGCCCTCCACCCGCTGCATCTGTTCGATCCGGGCTTCCAGCTCTCGTTCGTCGCGACGCTCGGCGTTCTGGCGGGCGGCCGCTTCGCGCCTCCTTGGCGGGAGAGAATCTCGAGGATTCGCGCCGCCGTGGCGGCCTCGACCGCCGCCTGGATCGCCTCCGCGCCCATCGTGGCCGCCGCGTTTTTCCAGGTCTCGCCCATCGCCTTGGCGCTCAACCTCGCCGCCGCGCCCTTCCTTTCCGGGTCGCTGTTCCTGGGAGCGGGTCTCCTGGTCCTTCCCCGGCAGGTGCTGGCCGCTCCGTGCGAAATGCTTCTCGACACCTTCTCGGCGCTCTGCCGGATGAGCCTCGCGATTCCCGGCGCGTTCCGGCGAGTTCCCGCTCCCAGCCCGCTTCTCTTGATCCTCTTCGCGGGCTCCGCGATCGCGGCTCTTCTCCCCGCTGGCGCGGCGGGCCGGATCCGCGACCGCCCCGCGGCGTTTGTCGCGGCGCTCCTCCTGGCTGCGATGCTGTTCCCTCCGGGACCCGCGATCGCGCACCGCCCTCTCGAATGCGTCGCGCTGGACGTGGGACAGGGGGACGCGCTCCTGGTGCGGCTGCCGCAAGGGAAGGACATTTTGGTGGACGCCGGCGGCTTCACCGGCACCGATTTCGACGTGGGCGACAAGATCGTGGTGCCGGCGCTGCTGACCCTGGGAGTCAGGAGTCTCGATCTCCTGATTCTGACCCACGCCCATCAGGACCACGGCGGGGGGATCCCCGCGGTGATCGCGGCCTTCTCTCCCCGCGAGATCTGGATCGGGCGCCGGCCGCCGCATTCCCGGTTGCTGGACAGGATCGCCGATGACGCCGCGGCCAGGCGGATTCCAGTCCTGTTCCCGACGCGCGGGACGCTGAAGTGTCTGGGGGAGAGCTGCCTCGAAGTCCTTCACCCGCCCCGGGGCTTTCGTCCCGACGCCGAAGTCTCCAATGAAGATTCCCTGGTCGTGCGCCTGTTCAACCCCGAAGCGTCGCTGCTGCTCACCGGCGACATCGAGCGGGAAGGGGAGTCGCTGCTCCTCGCCTCCCCGCCGCCTCTCGCCTCGGATCTTCTCAAGGTGGCGCACCACGGGAGCAATTCTTCGACTTCCGAGGACTTCCTGAACGCCGTCCGCCCCTCGGCGGCGGTCATCTCGGCGGGCGAGGGGAATCTCTGGGATCATCCGTCCCCCGAGGTCGTGGCCCGCCTGCGCCGTCACGGCATCCGACTCTTCCGGACCGATCGGGACGGCGCGATACTCTTTACCTTCGAGGCGGGAGCCTGGAAGGCGTCACGCACCGGGGAATGAGCGGAATCAGGAGCCGATCTGGATCGGCACCGGCATGAACGAAAGCAGAAAAATGAGCAGCGCCACGATCGCCAGAACCTTCCTGCCGCCCGTCAGATTCTCGCGCTCGTCGAGCAGCGGGGGGTGCCGGTCGCCGAGCAGCAGCAGAATGACCGCCCAGACGACCCAGGCCTGGTGCAGCGCCCCCAGAAGGATGACGCCGATCAGCGTTACGCGGGAGGCGCGGGAGTGGAGACGGCGGGAGAGAGCGTAGCAAATGTGCCCGCCGTCGAGCTGCCCCGCGGGAAGCAGGTTCAGCGAGGTCGCGAGCATGCCGACCCAGGCCGCCGAGAGATACGGGCTCAGGCTCAGCACGGAGCCGTCCGGAATCCGGGAAAAGAAGAAGGGCACCGCGAGCTCGAAAAGCGCCGGAAACCCCAGGCTGAGCTCGCCGTTCCCCGAGGCTGACGCGGCGACGACGTGGGAGCGGCTCATGCCGTATAGGAAAATCGGCAGAGCCACCACGAAGCCGGCCAGAGGGCCCGCCACGCCGATGTCGAACAAGGCTTTCCGATCGGTGATCCGATCGCGGATTCGAATGAAGGCGCCGAAAGTCCCGAGGATCGGAATTCCGGGAATGAAGTAGGGAAGGCTCGCGTCGATGCGGTAGTGGCGACAGGCAAGGTAGTGGCCCATCTCGTGGGCCAGCAGGATCGCCAGAGCCGAGAAGCAGTAGGAGGCCCCGAGTGACAGAAGAGAAGGATCGCGGCGAATCTCGTCCCAAGAGACGGTGTTCTCCGCGTGTTTCAGCGCGCCGGCAAGAAGCATGGTGAGAATCGTGGCCAGGAACAAGAAGAGGTGGAGTATCGGGCTGGAGCGGCGGCGGGGCGAGAGCGCGGGCGGGGAGAAATTCAGTGGATACAGCTCCTGTTCGACGTCGATTCCGCTGTTGCGCATCCGCTGTGCTCCGTCACGCCCCGAACCCGCGAAGGATTATAGGGTGGGCCCGAAGCCCAGGCAATCCGGGGCCTTTCCGACCCCCGGCGCATCGGCGGTGGTATACTTCAAACGAAGCGAGTTTTTTGGGGAGATTAAGAAGGGAGAATTGGGATGACGCGCCGCGCCAATCTTGGAGCCAGGCGAAAAGGGCTGTGGCTCTTCGTTTTGTTCCTGCTGCTGTCGCCCTCTTGGGTCGCCGCGCGCTCCAGGTCGAGGGTGTCGGTGGGATTCGGCGTCGCGTTCGGGGTTCCGATCTATCATGGCTACGGCGGTGTCTATTATCCGGCATATTATCCCGAAGACATCTATTACAACCCTCCCCCTCGCCCAATCTACGCCTTCGTGGACACCGACATCCACCCTGAGGAGGCGGAGGTCTACCTCGACGGGAAAGTCATCGGGATCGCGGATGATTTCGATGGATTCCCGGGCTATTTGGCGATCAAACCGGGCCGCCACACCCTGCAGTTCCGGCACGACGGTTACCGCTCTCTTTCATTCAACCTTCGCTTGCGGGCGGGAGAGCTGGTCGATCTGGATCGGAAACTCCCGAAATTGAGCGCGGGGGAATCGGACGACTTGCCGGCTCCTCCTGCGCGGCGTCGCGAGGCCGCGAGCGATCGGTCTTACCCATCGGACCGGCGGAAAGAGAGCTCGGAGGAAGACTCCGAGGTCCTTCGCGTCGAGCAAGGCTTCGGCGTCCTTCGCCTGAAGGTCTTGCCGGTCGCGGCGAAGGTCATGATCGACGGTGATTTCTTCGGGACGGGCGCCGAGATTTCCCGGCTGCACGGAGGAATCCCGCTGCGCCCGGGCGAGCACCGGATCGACGTCACGCTGGCAGGTTACCGGAAGCAGGTCGTCGAGACGAAGATTGAAGTGGATGAGGAGAGTGCCGTTCAGATCGCTCTGAAGCGGCAGTAGGCTCTCGAGAGCTTTCCTATCGTAGATTCCTGAGGTTCTTCCCGGGCTTGAATCGGATTGTCTTTCCCGGCGGAATCCGCACCTCCAGGCCGGTCCGAGGGTTACGGCCGATCCCTTTCTTCCGGGGCTTGACCTGAAACACACCGAAGCCTCTCAGTTCAATCCTTTCCCCGCGTTTCATCGATTCCTTCATCGCGTCCAGCACCGCTTCCACTGCGACCACCGCCTTGATACGGGTGATGTCTGCCGCCTTGGCGACGTTATTAATGATGTCAGTCTTAATCATCCCCCGCACCTCCTGTGAATGGCTGCTCGAACGCCATAAGTTGTTCATATATTAGGTAATACACAAATGTCTGTCAAGCCGCCAGGGCGCCTACGCCGCAACCTGGGCTGACCCGGCCCCCGGAAACGGCGCTGGCCGCTTTTTTCCGAGGGTCCCCCGGAAGGAACGAGTGAAGTGGCTGTGAAAGAACCGCTTGTCGCAATCGTCGGGGCGCCGAACGCCGGAAAGTCACGCTTGTTCAACCGGCTTACGGGCGGGGCTTCGATCGTTCACGACCAACCCGGCGTCACTCGCGACCGCCTGCTCGGAAGCTGCGAGTGGGCGGGGCGCCGCTTCCAGCTGATGGACACGGGAGGGTGGATTCCCGGAGATTCGGACGAGGTGGCGAGCGGGGTGGGCAGCCAAGTCCAGCGGGGCGTCGAACAGGCTTCTCTTCTCCTGTTCCTGGTGGATGGCCGCCGCGGGCTGATGCCGCTCGATCAACGTCTGGCCGAGCTCCTTCGCCGCAGCGGACGGCCTATCCTCCTGGCGGTGAACAAGGTGGACGTGGAAGGGCAGGAAGGCAGGCTGGCCGATTTCTTTTCCCTCGGCTTTTCCGAGCCTCTGGCAATCTCGGCCGAGGAGGGGAGAGGGATCGGAGCGCTGCTCGATCGGGTCCTGGAGCTTCTCGGTGAAGACGAGGCCCCGGCGGCCTCGCCCGGCGGCGCGGAGGCCGTCGGCCTGGCGCTCGTGGGACGCCCCAACGTCGGGAAGTCGACTCTTTTCAACCTGCTCGTGGGAGAGGAGCGCGCCTTGGTGAGCCCGGTCCCGGGGACAACGCGGGATCCGGTGGACGCGGAGTTCTCCCACTCGGGAAGGCGGTACCGGGTCGTGGACACCGCCGGTCTGAGGAGAAAAGGGCGCGCCGAGGGGGAGACGGTGGAGGCTCAGAGCATCCAGCGTGCCATGGAAACCATGAAGCGCTCCGAGCTGGTGATTGCCCTCATCGATGCCCTGGAGCCGGCCACCCACCAGGACTTGGCGGTGATTGGCGCCTGCCAGAAGATGAGGAGACCCCTCGTGGTCGCGGTCAACAAGATCGATCTCCTCCGGGGTTCACCGGAAACGCGACGCCGTCTGGAAGACGACGTCCGAGAGCGCCTGCGGTTCACTTCGGAGTCTCCGATCGTTCTCTTGTCGGCGCTGCACCGGGAAGGGCATCGCCGGCTGCTGGAGGTTCTCGAGAGAATGGCCTCCGAGACCTGCCGGAGGATCCCGACCTCGTCCTTGAACCGGGCCCTTGAGGCCGCGCTGTCGAGCCGGACTCCTTCGGGGAAGCGCAAGATTCCCCGGCTCTATTACATCACGCAGACCGGCGCCTCCCCCCCGTCCTTCGTCGTGTTCACCAACGGAGCGCGAATCGACTCGACCTACCGTCGCTTTTTGGAGCAGCACCTGCGCCGGAGCCTGGGCTTCGAGCACGTGCCGCTCTCGCTGAGATTCCGGAAAAAAGCCGGCCAGAGCCCCTAACCGTCTTGTTCGCCGTGCGTTGACAGGGTCGGACCCCCATGCTATGTTCCGCCCGGCGGGACGGGTTGCGCCGAACTCTTCCAGCATCTAAATTTAACGCTCGAGACGAGCGGAGGCGGGATGGTTCTATTCAACTACACGAGCAAGGAGCTGACCGCCAAGATCGTCTACTACGGTCCCGGGCTCTGCGGGAAAACCACCAACCTGCAATTCGTCTACGACAATCTTCCCGGCCATGTCAAGAAAGGGAAGATGCTCTCCCTGGCGACGAAAACCGACCGGACGTTGTTCTTCGACTTCCTGCCCATCGAGCTGGGCCGAATCCGCGGCATGAAGACCCGGGTGCAGCTCTATACGGTGCCCGGCCAGGTTTTCTACAACTCCACCCGCAAGCTCGTTCTGAAGGGCGCGGACGGAGTCGTCTTCGTCGCCGACTCGCAGCAGAAGATGATGGAATCGAACGGCGAGAGCTACAAGAACCTCGAGGACAACCTCAAGGAGATCGGTCTCCGCCTGGAGGAGATGCCGCTCGTGATGCAATTCAACAAGCGGGATCTTCCCCACCTCGCGTCCGTCGAGGAGATGAACACGCACATCAACCGCCACAACGCGCCCTTCTACGAGGCGGTCGCGACCTCGGGGATCGGAGTCGAGGACACCCTCAAGGCGGTCACCAAGCTGGTGCTCAACCATCTGGCCGCCAAATACAATCTCGGCTCGCCCGAAACCCGCCCGCCCGCCGCCGAAACATCGGCGTACGGCGCCGGAATCAGCCTCTCGGCCGCCCCCGGGGAGATGGAGATCGAGAAAGTCCCGCGAGGCGTCGCCGCGCGCGAAGCCGACCTCGAGACCGTCATGAACCTCGAAGAGAAGGCGCCAGCCTCGCCGCAGCTCGCCGCGGAAGACGATTCGAGCCTCGAGACCGATCTCTCCGAGCCCGACGAGGAGGAATCGGAGGCTTCCTTCGACCGCGAGGACGACGAGGATGGCGGGGCCGCGATGGGAGAAGAGCTGGAGGTGACCGATCTCGGCGACATGGACGGCCCTCCTTCTCCCCTCGGAAGCTTCACGGCTGCGGGAGTCTCCGCGAAGCCGGATCGCACCGAAGATCTCAGCGACCTGCTGGAAGAGATTCCGGTGGGACCTGCCGACGACCCCCTGTCCCTGGATGGGTCGATTCCCGCTTTGAGCGCGCGTCCGAGCGCTCTTCCGAAAGCCCCGACTCCTCCGGAGCGAGCTGCGGCGTGGGCCCCGCCGGTCCCGGCCGTCCCGAAACAGTCCTCGATCCCCGAGCCTCCGCCGATCAAGCCGGACGCGCCGGTGGCACGCCCCTCACCCCAGCACGCCATCAGTCCGCTGGATCCGCTTGGAATTGCCGGACGGGACGGTTCGGCTCCCATGGCCCGCGCCATTCAGGTCGGCGCCGTCACGCCGGGCCGGGAGCACCAGATCACGGTGCCGCTCGAGCTCTCGGTGGAGGGACGGAAGGTCCGGTTGAACCTCAAGATGACGCTCACGCTCTCGCGCTGAGATCCTCGCGCTTCAACCCCGGAAGCCTATCCCTTGAACGAGGGGACTGCGACGGCCGGGATCCGGTTCGGACCCCGGCCGCCTGTCGTTCGGGTAAGGAGGGAACGGACGGTTGGGAATGGAAGGCCGGCGCGGCCGATCCTCCCGTCCCCCATTGAAGGATCGCTATACGCAAGAGGCGTGCAAGGGCGGGCTACCTTGGAGCGCGCCGCGATACTGCCACCCGGCCAAGAGTTTCCCGCGGCCTCCGGCTCCCCAACCTGGCTCTCCCGGTCGACGCGGGGACACATTTCGTAACTCGAATTACAATTGAGGAAGCGCCCCGGACGGGCCTTGCTTGGAGGGCATGCCGCGGACGCTGTGCTATACTTTTTTCACATTTTGAGGAGACGATGTCGCTCATGAGCAAAAGCATGTTCCGCTCCGCGGCCGCTCTCGCGGCGATCTTCCTGCTGGTCTCCCCTCGGCTCTCGGCACAGGAACCGCCTCCGCCGCCGGCTCCGGCGCCGGCTCCGCAGGCAGCGCCGGCGCCTGCGGGCAACCGCTTCGTGGCGTTCACGACCTATCGGCCCAAATTCCACAACGCTTCGGAGACCTTCTCCCTCACCGCCAACTTCTACGTCGTGAACGCCGCGCCACAGAGTCTGAAGGACGTCACCCTTCACCAGGCTTTCCCTCCGGAGATGAAGGTGCAGCTCGTCTCCGAGGCGGTCGAGAGCCAGCTGAGTCACCCTCCCGAGTTCTGGCACAAGATCGAGAACAACACCTACATCATGTACGAGCCGAAGCTCCTGCGAAGGCAGCCGGCCACGATTCTCGCCGACCTCACCCTGCAGCGAAGGATGGGGACCTTCAACATCGCTCCGACGCAGATCGAGTTCACTTCGCCCGACGGGCCGGGGAAGGAGGAGACCCTGCCCTCCGTGATCGACGTCACCGAATACGCCAATCACGTGGGGAATCTCGACCGCTTTCTGCGGAAGAAAGCCGGGATCGGGCTCGACGTGACGGTGAGCGGCCGCGACGAATGGGAGTTCGCTCCCATCGACGCCGTGGCCACGGGAAAGAACCCGGAAGGCATCATCGGAGTCAAGACCTCCGACAACGGCTACAGCGGGAACTTCCGGCTGCACAACGGAGTGCCGGGAGACGCGCTCGACCTCCTGGTGGTGTGGAAGATGACCCACAAGGGGGAGCGGCTCCAGGACGAGAAAGCCGTGCGGGACGCCCTCTCCGAATACCTTAAATGGACCGGGCCGTTCAAGTTCGATCCCGAAACGACGAAGATCACCAAGGGGAAGTTCAAGAAGTACGACGCCTGGATCCTGGAGGGCCGGTGGTTCGACACCATCCCGCAACATCTGGGCTCCGGACCGGCGAAGGCGCTGGTTTTCTACTCACCTCGCGAAGACGTCGAGTACTACCTGATCCTCCAGGCGCAGGGGAGGGGGGCGGGGCCGGAGAAGGCGGACGTTCCCGCGTCGGAGAAGGAGAAGGCGCTGATGGAGACGCAGGAGAAGATCCTGTCCACCTTCCGCTCGGAGATCTCCCCGATTTCCTACAATCGCTGATCGAGGCTCGGTTCCGGCGGACGGTCCGGCGAGGAATCAGCGCGGCGCGGCGGGAAACAGGTCGGGATGCAGCCGCCGCGTCGGCGTCGCGCTCGGCACGATCCGGATCTCGAAGGGGACCTTCTCGGTCCTCGGCGGCAGGCACTTTTCTCTCGTGCAGGACTGATAACGAAGCTCGAGAGCGAGCCGGCGCGTGGCGGGAGCCGCTCCTGCGGCGGCGCGGAGACTCCCGCGGATCAGGAAAGTCCCCTCATAGATTCTGAGCGGCGTCTTCGAAAACGAGAACCTCTTCATCTCTCCTTCCGGATAGATCCACTCCCCCCATTCGATGCCCTCCGCCGGAATCTCCGACAGCCGGGTGGGGATGAGGTATTCCTCGGAGGGAACGTGGCTGTTCACATGGTACTCGCCGCTCATGACGACGCGCACGGCCAAGCCCTCCCGCTCTCCCGCAGCGAGGGCGTCCCGCTCGCTGAGGACCTCGATCCGGCGCACCGGCGACGCCGGCGGGCCCGCCGCCGCGCTCCAGGGCGCCGGCGCGGCGAGCAGGAGCAGCCCGAAGGCCGCCGCGCGCCGCCCGCGCCGGGAGATCGCTCCACGCGTCGTGTTCATGCGTCGCCTCCGCCCGATCCGGGACTTTGCTCCGTGCGTCGATTATAAGGCAATCCGTGCCGAACCCGCTCCGGGAGATTCCGCGCCTCCGGCGCGGCGCCGCCCTCGTCGAAAGCTCGCGGAGCGGGCCCGAAACGCCCCGCCTGCTCGTCTTGACAGCGAAGCGACGTATGCTAGAATCGCGGGTTTTACGAAGGAGAAAAGGAAATGAAAGCGGTCGACGTCCTGAAGATGGTGAAGGAGAAGAGCGCGAGAGTCCTCGACATCAAGTTCATGGATTTTCCGGGGATGTGGCAGCACTTCTCGGTCCCCATCCATGAGCTGTCGGAGTCCAGCTTCGAGGACGGATACGGCTTCGACGGCTCCAGCATCCGCGGCTGGCGCTCCATTCACGAAAGCGACATGCTGGTGATCCCCGATCCCGCCACCGCCATGATGGATCCGTTCTGCGACATTCCGACCCTTTCGGTGATCGGCAACATCGTGGACCCCATCACCAAGGAGCGCTACACGCGGGACCCGCGCAACGTGGCGCAGAAGGCCGAAGCCTACCTGCAGTACACCGGAATCGCCGACGTCGCCTATTTTGGGTCCGAAGCGGAATTCTTCATCTTCGATGACATCCGGTTCGATCAGAACGAGCACTGCTCCTTCTATTACGTGGACTCCGTCGAAGGGCGCTGGAACAGCGGGCGCGAGGAGGGGCCGAACCTGGGCTACAAACCCCGGTTCAAGGAGGGATACTTCCCCGTCCCACCGAGCGACGCCTTCCAGAATCTCCGCAGCGAGATGGTGCGAATCATGGAGGAGTGCGGCCTGCACATCGAAGCCCACCATCACGAAGTGGCCACGGCCGGGCAGATGGAGATCGACATCAAGTACGACTCCCTGACGCGCACCGCCGATGCGCTGATGCTCTACAAATACATCTGCAAGAACACGGCGCTCCGGCACGGGAAGACCGTGACCTTCATGCCGAAGCCGATTTACGGGGACAACGGATCGGGAATGCACACCCACCAGAGCCTGTGGAAGGGCGGCAAGCCTCTGTTCGCGGGGGATCGCTACGCCGGCCTCTCGGAGATGGCGCTGCACTACATCGGCGGCCTGTTGAAGCACGCGCCGACGATCGTCGCCTTCGCCGCGCCCACCACGAATTCCTATAAGAGGCTCGTCCCGGGTTTCGAGGCCCCGGTGAACCTGGCCTACTCGCGGCGCAACCGCTCGGCGGCCATCCGCATTCCGATGTACAGCAGCAGCCCCAAGGCGAAGCGCATCGAGTTCCGCCCTCCCGATCCCTCCTGCAATCCCTACATCGCGTACGCCGCGATGCTCATGGCGGGTCTGGACGGCGTGGAAAACCGCATCGATCCGGGCGAGCCGTTGGACAAGGACATCTATGGCCTCTCCCCGCAGGAGCTCAAGAAGGTCCCTTCGCTTCCGGGATCGCTGGAAGAGTCGCTGAAGGCGCTCGAGAAGGATCACGCCTTCCTTCTCAAGGGAGACGTCTTCACCGAGGACGTAATTCAGACCTGGATCGAATACAAGTTCGAGAAAGAAATCCAGCCCCAGCGGCTCCGGCCGACTCCGTCGGAGTTTTCTCTCTATTTCGACATCTGAGCCGCGCGCTTCCCTCGCCCCGGCCCGGCGAACCGCCGGGCCGGGCGTTTTATTGACCGCGCGGAATCCGCCCCGATAGAATGCGGGAATGAGTCCGCCTTCTGAATCCCTCCGATCGATCCTCGCGCATCCCGCGCTCAGCGACCCCGAGAACGCCCCGTTCCTTGTCGAGAAGATCGATCGGAGCCCCGATCCGGTCGCCGTCGCCCAGACGCTCATCCGCTACGCGGAGAAGAACGGCCTGCCGCGCGACCGGCATCAGCTCCTCGTTCTCCTGACGCTCGCGGGCCAGAGCCCTTTCCTCGCCGACCTGACGCTCCAGAACCCCGGATACCTCGCCTGGGCGTCGTCCGCAATGAGCCGGAGCGACAGCCGCACTCCGGAGGACTTGCGCGAGGATCTCGCCCGGTTCCGATTCACGTTCTCGACGCTGTCCGACGCCGCCGCCTTGAGACGGTTCAAGCACCGCGAGTACCTGCGCATCGCCTTGCGCGATTTCCTCGGCAATGTGGATCTGGCCGAAGCCACCCACGAGCTCTCCGTCCTGGCGGACGTCCTCCTCCAGGAGGCCTACCTGCTTACCTGGCGGGAACTGCGTCAGCGGTACGGCGTCCCGCAGTATTTCGACGATCGGGGGCTGCTCTGCGAGGCGACTTTCGCCGTGCTCTCGTTCGGAAAGCTCGGCGGCGACGAGCTGAACTACAGCTCCGACATCGATCTCCTCTACGTGTACAGCCGCGACGGCCAGACCGCCGGAGGAGCCGATCGCCAGTCCCCCGCGGTATCCAACAAAGAATTCTTCACGCGGCTCGGAGAAGGCATCAACGAACGGATCGCCGGGATCTCGCCGGAGGGACGAGTCTTCCGCATCGACCTCGACCTGCGGCCCGGAGGCAAGGAAGGAGAGCTGGTCCAATCGCGTCGATCCCTCCTCGCCTACTACCGGTCCTGGGCGCGAAATTGGGAGCGCCAGGCCCTCCTCAAGGCCAGGTATTCCGCCGGAGATCGCGAGCTGGGAGAGGGAATCCTGGGGGAGCTCCAGCCCGCCATCTTCCCCCCCTCGGGGACTCCGTTCGCGGCCCTTGAAATCAAGGAGATGAAGGACCGCATCGACGAGGTCCTGAGCCGCTCGGGAAGATCCGACACCGACATCAAGCTGGGGTCGGGGGGGCTTCGCGAGCTGGAGTTCGCCGTCCAGGCGCTGCAGCTTCGGGAAGGAGGGGAGGATGCCTGGCTGCGCGGCGGCAACACGCTGCGGGCGCTGCACCGGCTGGCGGACAAGCGCTTCGTCTCGTACGGCGAGCACTATGCGCTGTCGCGCGCCTACGATTATCTCCGGAACCTGGAGCACCGGCTGCAAATGGAACACAACGTCCAGGTCAGCGTTCTTCCCTCGAGCCCCGAAGGGCTCCGCCAGCTTGCCCGCCGGCTGGGCTACCTCGAAGCCGGCCAGGAAGCCGCGTCGTTCCTGCGGGACCTCAACCTGCACCGGGCGGCGATACGCGCCTTCTATGACTCCGTCTTCGGCCGTCTCGCGCAGGTGCCGCTCGGAGTGACCGAGCGCGATCCCCTGCTGGACGCCCTCTCCGAGGCGGATCTCGCCTCCTTCCTCACGGCGTCCCGCGCGCTGCGGCCGGATGAAGCGGCCCGGCACCTCGGGCGGATCCGCCACCTTTTTTCGAGCGGGCGAATCGGCCCGAGCCAGCGCCGCGAGATGCGCCGGGTATCGGCGGCGATTCTCTCCGAGGCGATTTCCTCCGCCGAGCCGGAAAGAGCCTTCATGAATCTGGAGCGCTTCCTTTCCTCGCTTCTCGTGGAACCGGAGGGATCACGCCATCTGCTCGAAAAGGCGGAGTGGATCCCCCCCCTGATCCGCGTCTTCGGCAAGAGCGAGGCGTTGTCGCAGATCCTGGTACGCCGCCCGACGATCCTGGCGGAAATGGGCTCGACTCCCGACTTTCTCCGCGAGCGCTCCTCTCAGGACCTGACTTCCCGTCTCGCCTCGCTCCTGGAGGGCGCGGAGGGAGTCCGCGAGGCCGCCGCGACGCTGAGGCGCTTTCACCAAAGAGAGGTCCTGCACATCGGATTCCGGGACGTCCACCACCAGGACGGTCTCAGCCGGACGTTGCGCGCGCTGACCGATCTCGCCCAGGCCTGCCTTGCAGCCGGCGACGCGGCGGCGGCGCGCTTCCGCGGCGATTCGCCGAACACCCGCTTCACGATTCTCGCCCTGGGACGTCTCGGCTATCAGGAGCTCGACTACAACTCCGATCTCGACCTCGTCTTCGTCTCCGACGCTCCCGGGACGGCGGCGGAGGCTCCGGCCGAGGCGGCTCGGAAGCGGGCGGAGATCCTGATTCACCTCCTGACCGCTGTCACGCAGGAAGGCTCCCTCTACAACGTGGACCTGCGCCTGCGTCCCGCGGGAAGGGAAGGGGAGCTCGTGCAGACGCGTTCCGGAATGATCGATTATTTTCGACACAAGGCGCAGACGTGGGAGAAGCTCGCTTTTCTCAAAGCGCGGCCGGTGGGGGGAGACGCCGCGTTCGGCCGGGAGATCGTCGCCGCCGTCCAAGCCGCCATCTTCGAAACGAGCCCCTCGACGCTGGCCGCCGAGGTCCTCGAGATGAAAAAACGCCTCGAAGAAGCGCCGGCCGGCGACGCGGCGGGTGCTCTGCCGCTGAAGCTGGGAGCCGGGGGGGTGATGGACATCCACTTCCTGATTGAATACCTGCAGATCCTTCACCGGCTTTCCGGCCCCGAGGAGCGCGACACGCTGCGCATGCTGACGCACCTTCACGAGCGGCGATTGCTTCCGCCCGACGAGTATCAGGAGCTCTACTCGGGCTATCTCCTCCTGCGATCCCTGGACCACGCGATGCGGCTGCTCTATGACCGGCCGGGCGACCTCCTGCCCCTCACGGCCTCCACGCTCGCCCGCCTTGCTTCCGAGGTGAGCCTTCCCGACACTCCTCCCGGCTCCGCCAACGGGGAGGAGCCGCTTCTCGCCCATCTCGGGCGGACCCGAGGCGCGATCCGCCGCTCCTTTCTGCGCGTCCTGAGCTGATCGCCGGCGGCCGCCGATTCGCCCGGCCGCCAGATCAACAATTTGTGTTGAAAAGTCTGTGGAAAACGAGGCCGAAAGAACCGAAAAGGCGCGTCAAAACACCGCTTTCATCGGAATGCACAGCATTTGGTCGCTTTCCCGGAAGACCCCGCCGCTCAATGAATTGCCCCGCTCGTGCCGCGGAAAACATGTCGGCGGCGACGCCGCCATTCCCGGCGCCGCGAATTTTCAACATTCGTGCGGCGGAGGGCGCTCGGAGCGCGGCTCCTAGCGGGTCGTGAACTCGAAGGCCAGAGAGGCCGAGCGGTTTCCGGCACGGTCCACGGCCCAGGCCGTCCCGGAGTGGGCCCCGGCCGGCAGCCCGCCGGGGAGGACCGCCGTGGACCATCCGCGATCGGGATCGTATTCGGTCTCTATTTCGGCGTCGCCCAGGATGAGATGCACCCCGTCATAGCTCAAGCCCGAGCCGCGTTCCTCGACTCTCACTCGCAGGCGGTCGCGGCGCCCGGTCCCGCCCTCCTGCCGAAGGGGATCGACCCCGAGAATCCGCGGCGCCGCGTCGTCACGGATCACGGCGTAGGTATCGAAGCGCCCGACCGGAATCTGCAGCACCCCGCCCGCCACTTCCCCTCCTTGATAGGCCCACCCCCGGTCGCTATCCGCCAGGCGGTAGATGCCGAGCCGCTCGGGATGGGGCTCGGACGCGGGGATGGGGAAGCGCAGGCTTCCTTTCACCGCCAGGGGGAGCCCAGAGGGAAGCAGCCGCAGCGCCGGTCCGAGAAGGGACAGCCCCTCCTCGGGCGGCGGCGAGTCTGCCCATCGCTCACATTGCGCCGGCGTGTCGTCGTAGAGAGCCTGCGCCGGGATCGCCATCTCCATCCCGCAATCCTCGATCCGGACGCCCGCCTCCCGCCGGATGAAATGAGGGAACACGGGGGGATCCAGCCCCCTCGCAGCAGATCCGTTTCGCCATTCCACGCCCAGCGACACCGCCTCCCTCCAGGACGCGACCGGGACGGCCGCCAGGAACTCTCCGGAGGCCTCCTGAGCCAGCGGCAGCTTCTCGATTCCGTCGCGTTTCTTCACGACCAGCAAGGCCGGTGGGACGAAACCTTTGTCGATTCCTAGATGCAGATCGACGTGGCTCGAGAACACCTCGATTCTCGAGCGCGGCGCGCGGGCTTCAAAAGGGACCTGTTGATCGAAGAACAGCGTGGCGCGACCGATAAAGCGGGCGCCGGAGAAAAGCTCCGCCGTGATCCCCGCGGCTTCCCCTCCCGCCTGCAGAGCGCAGCGCTCGCCGTCGGAAAGCTCCTGCCTGGATCCGCAAAGGATCACCCCGCGGTCGCCGCCCGCGGCGCGATAGACGACGCGCGCGCCGGGGCCCAGCGCCGCGCGCGGGATACCAAAACGCAGCGTGCGCCGATCGCCGTCCTCTTCCCGGGGGTCGTCCCAGCGCAGTCGCGCAGAGGGCAGGGACTCGAGGGGGATGCGGGCCTTCGCAACGGGCCCCCCCAAGGTGCCTTCGGCCTCCACTTCGAGGCGGTGCGTGCCGGGCGTGAGCGAGGGAAAGGGGCTCTCCGCGAGCCCCGTCCTTCCCAGGTCGTTGCCCTTCAAACGGGAGAGGAAGTAGGTGTATTCGGCGGGGGAGAGACGGCTCATCGCGTGATCGAGCAGGAGACCCACCTGCGGATACTGCGAGAACCGGAAGCTCTCCAGCTTGAAACGATACACGACCATCCCGTCGATCCGCACGGTCAAGGCCTTGATGCCCAGGCGGTGTCCTTGGGAATCTTCGGAGTGGAGGCGCGATTCCGGCAGAATGGGGCCGGTCACGGCGATCGCGCGGGGAGGAGAGTAGACGCCGTCCTTTCCCCGGCTCAGCGGCACCTCTCGCACCCGCGCTCCGTCGATCCAGGAATCGGGCGAAGCGGAGCGGAGGATGACGCTCTCGAACACGGGCGGCGCGCCGGCCGCGATCCA
The DNA here is from genome assembly GCA_036004685.1 of Candidatus Polarisedimenticolia bacterium. NCBI lineage: Bacteria > Pseudomonadati > Acidobacteriota > Candidatus Polarisedimenticolia > Candidatus Polarisedimenticolia bacterium. The sequence goes on from DASYRE010000026.1 coordinate 123,107, forward strand.
TCGGGCATCCAGCGGGTCGGCAGGCTCTTGGTCCTCCCGGCGCAGCTCGAAGTGGAGATGCGGAAGCCCCGCGCCGCTCTCCCCGGAGAAGGCGATCACGTCGCCCTGCTTCACGGCCAGGGAAGGCTCGAGCAGGATGTCTCCCGGATAACGCAAGCCCCGCTTCCGCTTTTCCACCTCGACGATGCGCTCGAGGCCGAGACGCTCGTCCTCGTATCGGTCCAGGTGGGCGTACACGCTGATGCGGCCGTCCGCGTGCCGGACGTACAGGGCCCGGCCGTAGCCGCGCCATTCCACTTTCAGGCGATAGATCCGGCCGCCGGCGACGGCCCGCACCGGCAGTCCGTTTCTTCCGCCGGTGGAGAAATCGACCCCGGGATGCAGGTGGTCGGCGCGGTACTCCCCGAAGGAGGCCACGAGTCCGGCAGGCTGATCGAGGGGAAAGCGGAGGGCCTCCTGACCCGGCGGCCGGGTCGCGGGTCGCGACAAGCCCGCGATCGCGAAGAAGAGGATCAAAGCGAACCCGGACAATCTCTTCACGGCGGACATTCTAGCCTGCTTTGGCCGCCGCGCGGGACGTCGCTCCCGGCGCCGCGCCGGTCCGCCCTGATCCTTGACAGGGCGGAGGAGACGCCGTTATTCTCTTGCCCGCTTGGGTCGCACTCCTTGTCACTTCCGTCCAGGACAGGCCATGGTCAGTCATCCCCTCAAAGACTTTCTCGTCAAGTTCAAGGCCGGGGAGATGATCTACCGGGAGGGAGAGCCGGGCGCCGAGATGTTCATCGTCCAGTCGGGCTCGATCCGCCTCTTCCGCGATCTCGGGACGCAGGAGCAGGAGCTGGCGGTGATGGAAAAAGGGGATTTCTTCGGCGAAATGTCCGTGCTCGAGGGGACCGCCCGGACGGCGTCGGCCCGGGCCCTCGACGATTGTGAGCTGATCGAAGTCAACAGCACCGTGTTCGATCGCATGATCCGGGGGAACATCGAGATTGCTGTCCGGATGCTGCGCAAGCTCTCCGGAAGGATTCAGGAGGGGAATCGCAGGATGGAGAAGCTTCTCCGGGACGGGGCGGCGCGATCGGCCGTCGCCGCGCCGGAGTCCGGACCGGGCGCGGCGCCGCCTGAGAGGGCGGCGCCCCTGCCCGTCGCGGTCGAGAGCCCCGGGGCCGGCGGTGTCTCCATCCCCGAGGGATCCCTCGGGGCCCTCGTCCTGGGAGAAGGGCAGCAGGTTTTTCCGATTCGCGGCGAGAATTCCCTGATCGGCCGGTACGACCCCGTGACCGGAATGAGGCCGGAGATCGATCTCACCGCCTACGACACGAATCGCTCCGTTTCCCGGCGTCACGCCAAAGTCACGGCGCGGGGCGGAGCGCTCTTCGTCAGCGAGGAGGTGGGAGCGTTGAACGGGACGTTTCTGAACGGCAAGCGGCTCATCCCCGGAAAGGCGGAAGCGATCCGGAGCGGCGACATCCTCGCTCTCGGCATGGTAACTCTGCGATTCCAGGGAAAGGAAGAACAGGCCTGAATCGGGCGCAGATCCTTCCGGCTTCACCCGCGAAGAAAGGGAGCTCATGGCCAACTTCATGGGAGGCTCGGCTTACGCCATGTCGAAGGACATTGCGGAAGGCTACGTCCTCCTCAACGCCAATCTCTTGAAGAAGTTCACCCCCGTCGAGCTGGCTCAGCTCCGACAGCAGCTGGAGAAAGTTCAAAAGGAGATCCGGTCGGAGCAGCCGGCCCAGGACGACGTGCAGGCAATCCAGAAGCGGGGAAGGAAGATCTCCCGGGTCAGCTCCGCGCTCCTGGTCCTCGACACGCTCCGGAAACGGTGAAGGATACGGCCCGGAAAGCGACGCACTGGCGCGCAGACCGCGCGGGCGGACGTGTTAAACTGGCCCTCCTGTCGGGCGGGAGGACGGGGCGTGGAAAGCGTGGAAGACAAGGAGAGAGTGCTGTCGGGGTTTCGGCCCTCCGGACCGCTCCACATCGGGCATCTGGTGGGGGCCCTGCAGAACTGGGTCGCGCTCCAAGATCGGTACCGCTGCTTCTACGCGATCTGTGACTGGCACGCCCTGACGTCGGAGTACGCCAACACCGAGAAAATCCGCGATTACGTGTTCCAGATGGCGCTCGACTGGCTCGCCGCAGGGCTCGACCCCGAGCGGTCCACTCTCTTCGTCCAGTCCCGGGTCAAGGAGCACGCCGAGCTTCACCTCCTCCTGTCGATGATCGTGCCCCTGGGCTGGCTGGAGCGCGTCCCCACCTACAAGGAGCAACAGCTTCAGGTGACCGGCCGCGATCTCACGAATTACGGGTTCCTCGGCTATCCCGTGCTCCAGGCCGCCGACATCCTCTGCTACAAGGCCCAGTGGGTGCCGGTGGGAGAGGATCAGATTTCCCATCTCGAGCTCTGCCGGGAGATCGCCCGGCGGTTCAACACCCTCTATGGGGAGGTCTTTCCCGAGCCGCAGCCGCGGACCACGCCGGTGTCCCGGCTTCCCGGCACGGACGGCCGGAAGATGAGCAAGAGCTACAACAACGCCATCTACCTCTCCGACCCCGAACCGGAGACCCGCAAGAAGATCATGACGATGGTGACCGATCCCGCGAGAGTTCGTCGCTCCGATCCCGGCAATCCCGACGTCTGCCCGGTCTTCACGCTCCACAAGGCGTTCTCGACCGCGCCGACGATCGAGAAGGTGAACCTCGAATGCCGGCGGGCCGGAATCGGATGCATCGATTGCAAGGGTTTCCTGCTGGAGCATCTGAATCCTCTGGTGGCGCCGCTGCGCGAGCGTCGCGAGGCGCTCGCCGGCCGGCCCGGCCGCGTGCGAGAGATCCTCGACACGGGGGCTGAAAAAGCGAGAAGCGTCGCCTCGGCGACCCTCCAGGAAGTGCGTGATGCCGTCCGAATCTGAGAACCTTCCCCCGCGCGACCGCGAGACGTCAGGCGCCGCCGCGCCGGCGGAGGCGTCCTCGAGCGAGCCTTCCGTCCCCGGAGCGCCGGGCGAGAGCGGCGGCTACCGCGTGCGCCTTCCAGAATTCGAAGGCCCCCTCGATCTCCTGCTTCACCTGATCCGGATCAACGAAATCGACGTCACCGACATCCCGATCGTCGACATCACGCGGCAATACAACGAGACGCTCGACCTGATGCGCGAGCTGAACCTCGAGGTCGCCGGCGAATACCTGGTGATGGCGGCGACGCTCCTGCACATCAAGTCCCGGATGCTCCTTCCGCCCGACCCCCTGGCGCCGGCGGAATCTCCCGCCGATCCCCGGTCGGAGCTCGCCCGGCAGATCGAAGAGTATCAGCGCTACCGTCAGGCCGCCCTCCGCCTGGCGGAAGCCGAAGCGGAGGGAGCGCGCGTCTGGATCCGGCCGGCTTCGCTGGTCGCCGCGTTCGAGGGGGAGGCGGCCGTGGAAGCCGATCTCTTCTCGCTGCTCACCGCGTTCAAGAAGATGCTGGACTCCTGGGGCCGGAAGGAGCAGGAGCTGCTTCGCCGGGAGCGGATCTCCTTGCTCGATCGGATCCAGTGGATTCTCGGGCGCCTCGAAGCCGGCCGGCGCGCCACTTTTACCTCGCTCTTCGAGGGAGCCGCCGGCCGGCCGGAGCTGATCGTCACCTTCCTCGCGCTCTTGGAGCTGGTCCGCCTGCGGGTCGTCGGCGCCGTTCAGTCTCATCGGTTCTCGGAGATTGAGATCCTCCTCCTGGAGGAGCCCGGCAACATCCGCCTCGATACGGAAAGGATTCTGGATGCCTGAAACACCGGTCCTGGGACCCGACGAGATCAAGGCGGTCCTGGAGGCCCTGATCTACGTCTCGGAGGAGCCCCTCAAGGAGGAAGAGATCCTGGGGATCTTCCCGGCGGAGCAATCGGCAGCGGTGCGCCAGGCCCTCGAAGAGCTGGTCCTCGAATACTCCGCGGTTCCCCGGGGCTTGCGCATCGTTCGGGTGGCTGGAGGTTACCGGATGCAAACCCGGCCCGAGCACGACCCCTGGATCCGGAGCCTCTACCGGGTCAGGAACAAGGTCCGCCTGTCCCGGCCGGCGCTCGAGACCCTCGCCATCGTCGCCTACCGCCAGCCGGTCACGACCCCCGAGATTCAGGCGATCCGCGGCTCCAATCCGATGGGCGTCCTCCAGACCTTGCTGGAGAGGCGGCTGATCCGGACTTTGGGACGGAAGAAGGTGGTTGGAAAGCCGATCCTGTACGGCACGACTGAGGAATTCCTGGTGCAGTTCGGGCTCAACGCGCTTTCCGATCTCCCGAGTCTCGAGGATTTCCCCGAGTTGGCGCCGGCCGCGCCTGCGGCGCTGCCCGGCGAAGCCATGATGGAAGGGATGCTCGAGAGCGGCCCGGAGGTCCGGTCGGAGGCGGAGGCATCGCTCGAGGACGGAACCCTGGCCGTGGATTTCCTCCCCGCCGGTGGTTTCGATTCCCTCGATGCGGCCTCGCCGGGCAAGGCCGGCCCCTCCGAAGAACAAGATGAAGAGGAGTGAGCCGGTTCAGCCTTCCGGGGAGCGGCTGCAGAAGATCATCGCTTCGGCCGGCCTGGCCTCCCGCCGCGAGGCGGAAGGTTGGATTCGCGAAGGCAGGGTCAGCCTGAATGGACGCGTCGTCCGGGAGCTGGGGACGAGAGCCGACCCTTCCCGGGACACCATTCGGCTGGACGGCAGAAGGCTGGGACGCCCGGAGCGCCGGATCGCCTTGCTGCTCAACAAGCCGAGAGGCTTCCTTTCGACCTGCTCCGATCCGGAAAAGAGACCCACGGTGATGAGCCTGATCGCCGGAGTCAGGGAGCGCGTCTATCCCGTGGGAAGGCTCGATTTCGCCTCGGAAGGGCTCCTCATCCTGACCAACGATGGGGAGCTGGCCATGGCCGTCACCCATCCGCGCAATCAGTGCCGCAAGGTCTATCGCGTGAAGGTTCGCGGGATTCCGTCCGACGAGGCGCTGCACCGCATCGCCCGCGGCGTGGTCCTGGAAGGGCGGAAGACCCTGCCGGCGCACGTCTCCCGCGTGCGCTCGGAAAGCAACGCCTGGCTCGAGGTCACGCTCACCGAAGGACGAAAGAACCAAATCCGCAAGGTCTTCGAGAAGATGGGTTATCCGGTCCTGAAGCTCAAGCGGATCGCGATCGGCGGCATCGGCGACCGCGGTCTCGCCCCCGGAGCCTGGCGGAAGCTGACCGACGCCGAGATCCGCTCCCTCAAGGGAGCTTCCCGATGAACCAGGGGCTTCCCGACAACATCGCCCGCATCCGGCCCTATGTCCCGGGGCGGAATGAAGAGGACGTCGAGACCAGGCCGGGCGGCGCCCCGGCGCTCAAGCTCGCCTCCAACGAGAACCCTCTGGGACCCTCGCCGCTGGCGCTGGAGGCGGCTCATGCGGCGCTCGCGCAATGCCATCGTTACCCCGACGGAAGCGGAAGACAGCTGCGAGCCGCGCTTTCGGAGAAGTTTCGGCTGCCCGAGGATCAAATCATCCTCGGGAACGGCTCGACCGAGCTGGTCGAGCTTCTGGCGCGGACCTTTCTCGGGTGCGAGGGATGGGCGGTCATGGCGGAGCACACCTTCGTGATGTACCGGATCGCCGTCCAATCGGTCAACGGGAACGCGCGGGAGGTTCCGCTGCGCAACATGCGTCACGATCTTGACGCGATGTCCGCCGCGGCGTGCGATCCCGCCACGGTCCTGGTTTACATTGCCAACCCGGACAACCCGACGGGAACCTACGCGACTTCCGCCGAAATGGAGCGCTACCTCACGAGGATCCCCGAGAAGGTCATCACGGTACTGGACGAAGCCTACGCGGAATTCATGGAGCGCGAAGACTACCCTTCAGGGGTCGATCTTCTGCGCGCCGGAAGAAGGGTCGTGGTCCTGCGCACCTTTTCGAAAGCTTATGGCCTGGCCGGTCTCCGGGTCGGCTTCGGCCTGGCTCCGCCCGATTTGATTTCGGGCATGGAGCGGGTTCGATCTCCATTCAACACCAGCCGCGTGGCCCAGGCGGCCGCTCTGGCGGCGCTCGGGGACTCGGAGCACGTCGCCCGCTCGCGCGCCGTGGTGACCCAGGGGAGGGAGTTCCTGGAATCGGAGCTGCGCCGTCGTGGGCTTTCCTTCGTTCCGTCGGTGACGAATTTCATCCTCTTCGACGCCGCCCGGAGCGCCCAGGAGGTGCACCGCGCCCTGATGGCGCGCGGCGTGATTGCCAGGCCCCTGGGCCCCTACCGTCTGCCGACCTGTCTGCGGGTGTCGGTGGGGACGCCCGCGGAGAACGCGCGCTTCCTGCAGGCGCTGGACGCCGCACTCGGCCAATCCGGGCCGGAACGGTCCTAATTTCCTGAAAACAGGACTTTTTCCTTGACAAGGCCCGGACCCCTGCGTAATATAGGTTACTCGTTTGCTCTCATGCGGTTCCCGCGAAGCGGCGTCTCGTTTATCCCTATTTTTACGTGATAGGCCGTCGCTGCCGTTTCGCGCCGATTCCACAAGGGAATTCGGTGAGAGGGTGTTTACTGGCCGGAAATAAAGAGGGCACCCGGGAGGTCTCTCCGCGGTGACCCCAATAAAAAAACGAAGGAGGAAGCGCAGCGCATGGATTTGCAGAAGGACTACGACCACGACGAGGTCCCTCCCGGCGGAGGGGGACGCCCCGAAAGGCACCGCACCCCGCCGAAGCCCAAGCTGGAGGGGACCGAAGCCGCCGGCGCGGAAATGGGCAAGGACGAATACGAGAAGCTCCTCGACCTCTACGACGTCAGCTTCAAGAACCTGGCGGAAGGAGAGGTGGTCAAGGGGCGGGTCTTGAGGATCCTTCCCAACGAAGTCGTGGTGGACGTGGGGTACAAATCGGAAGGCCTCATCGACATCGAGGAATTCACCGATCCCAGCGGCCGGGTCCGCGTCGAGGTGGGCGACACCATCGACGTCCTCCTCGAGAAGACCGAGAATCAGGAAGGATACGTCGTCCTCTCGAAGGAAAAAGCCGAGAAGATGAAGATCTGGGAGGACGTCGAGCAGGCTTACAACGAAGGGAAGATCGTCCGCGGAATCGTCAAGGAGCGGATCAAGGGCGGCCTCGCCGTCGACATCGGGGTTCGGGCTTTCCTTCCCGGATCGCTCGTCGACCTACGACCCGTCCGGAACCTGGACGCGCTGAAGGGGAAGGAACTCCGCATGCGCGTCATCAAGGTCAACCGCAAGCGCGGGAACATCGTCCTGTCGCGCAAGGCGGTCCTCGAGGAAGAGAACCAGGAGAAAAAGAAGAAGACCCTCGCCCTGCTCGAAGAGGGGAAGATCCTCAAGGGCGTGGTGAAGAACATCACCGAATACGGCGCCTTCATCGATCTGGGCGGGATCGACGGGCTGCTGCACAAGACCGACATGTCCTGGGGCCGGGTCAACCATCCCTCCGAGCTCTTCGTCGTCGGGGATGAGGTAGAGATCGTCGTCCTGAAGTTCGACCCGGAGCGGGAGCGCGTTTCGCTGGGCTACAAGCAGAAGTCGGTGGATCC